>DOWI01000034.1:0-8698 GCA_003519645.1 Oscillospiraceae bacterium | reverse complement strand
AAGAAGCGCACCGACATATCCACGCTTTTTGTTTTTGCTCATAAGATAAGTGGATGGGATGAAGTTAAAAACTTCCCATGTCTGCAACGCCATCAAGACCATCAATACGCCGAGGACAATGTACCACCACTGACCGGTACCCTGCATAAGCCGACCAAAGAGCGAGGCTAATGTTCCAAGGACTGTAAATGTAATTGCCATACCAAGCGCGAAAACGAGGGATAATCTGAAAGAACGCTTTGTATCTTTATTGCCTGCGCCACTTACATATCCGATCACAAGGGGGATGCTGGACAATGAGCAGGGCGTAACAGAAGTTAACAATCCCGCTAACAGGGCAATGAAGGGAGCAAGCCATATACTTTGAGTAATGGTTCGGGATAGCCATTCAAGCCAGTCATTTATCATTCGTCCATCCCCATTTCTTTAAGCATTGCCAACATGGTTTTTTTATCAAGTCCACCCTCATGAGTAGTGAAAACATGTTCATTTGTATCTCGTGATGTGTACATTTTAATGCCCTCACTCAATGAATCTGATGGAATGTATGGCTTACCATCATTTGTGATCAATACTTGTGTGGGAATTAAACTTATGGGATATCCATCTGCTAATGAACGGTTTTTCCATATATCCACAAACAAAATAATTGCTTTACCCTGTAGTTCCTGATTTAACTCTTTCAAAACAGGAGCCATCTCTTTGCAAGGGATGCAGGAATCTGCACCGAAGTCAATCAAAATCGGTAACCCATGGGATTTCAATTCCTCTAAGTCAATTGGTTCGGTAACATTCAATGCAAATTGAAGGGTATCATTATTTTGAGGAATCAATTTTTCAGCTGTACTATTTTTCACAATCCAAATCACGCTTATGGCTGCAACAATCAGCAGTGGGATTAAGATTTTAATAAAAATTCCTTTTGAAACTTTTATTGTATTTTCATCACTCATAAAACACCTCGTATATAAAATATTTGAACATTAATTATTCAGTATGAGTTGCTCTGTATTGCTTGTGTCCACCGGAGATATTAAAAACTTGTTTAAANNGTGCGCTGCGTTTCCGGTAACACCTTTGTTGCAATAGGTGATGGCAACTGTATCCTTATCTAATGTTTCAGAAGCGTTTCTAAGATTTGCTTGTGGGATGCTCTGCGCCGTATCTATATGGCCCTTCTCATATTGTGACACTGCTCGGGCGTCAATCAAATTGTATTTTTCACCTGAATGCATTAACGCATCCAACTCATCAGCAGTGATCAACGGCCTGCCCTTGGATATTGCGTTATCGAGGATCATACCGGTATACATAACCGGGTCTTTGGTGGTGGAAAATGGTGGAGCATAAGCAAGGTCAAGATGGAACAAATCCTCCACCTTTGCTTTATAGGTGATTGCCGTTACAAACACATCAAGTCGTTTGTCAACACCTTCATATCCGACAATCTGAACACCAAGCAGCCTGCCATCACTTTTATCGGCAATTCCCTTGATAACCATTTCTTTGCCGCCCATATAGTCCGGTTTGTTAGGCTTAATGTTGTGGCATACCGCAACATCGTATCCTTGTTCTTTTGCTTCACGCTCGGAAAGGCCGGTTTGCCCGACCGTCATACCAAAAATTCCGAAAATCCCTGTGCCGAGAACACCTCGAAACTCTAAATCGCCACCTGTCAACCGATCGCCGGCAATTCTGCCGGTTTTATTGGCGGTGGAACCCAAGGGACGATAGACAGGCTTTCCCGTTACCACATGGAATTGCTCTGTGCAGTCACCACAGGCATAAATGTCGGGTAGATTGGTTTCCATCTTTGTGTTTACGCGGATTGCACCCGCAACACCAAGCTCAATGCCTGCTACTTTTGCTAGCTCTGTATTCGGGCGGACACCGGTGGAAATCAGAACCATATCTGCTTTGATTTCTTTACCGTCCGACAAAACCACACTGTTTTCGGTTATTTCAGTAGCGGAAGCACTTGTCAGCACAGTGACACCGTTTTTCTCGATATGCTTTTGCAGATGCACTGCCATATCGCTATCAAGTGCAGGTGTTACCTGGGGTAGCCTTTCTATTAGTATGACATCAAGTCCCAATGCCTTAAGATTTTCACACATCTCAAGTCCAATAAATCCAGTGCCGATAATCACAGCGGTATTGGGGCTGTTTGTGACAATAAATTTCTTGATGCGGTTCATATCACCTATGTTCCTTAAGGTGAATACATGCTTGTTTTTCGACCCCTCAATCGGAGGTATAGTTGCCTTGGCACCGGTTGCAATCACAAGCTTGTCGTAATAATCGGTAAATACTTCGCCCGTGGTCAGATTCTTAACTGTTACGGTTTTTTCCTCGGGGGAGATAGCGAGTACTTCGTGAGAAATATAAATATCTACATTGTATTTGCTTTTAAAGAAAGCAGGATCTCGTGGGGTCAGCTCATCTGCGCTTTCTACCTCACCGCCGATATAATACGGCATACCGCATCCTGAATAGGAAATATAATGATCTTTCTCATAAATGACAATCTCTGCATTTTCATTATTGCGTCTTGCTTTTGCGGCAGCAGAGGTTCCCGCAGCAACAGCCCCAATTATAATAATTTTCATTCCGATTCTCCTCTACAGTTACAATAGCCTGCTTTTTGCTTGCAGATACAATCTTCTTTGTCGCAAGTTATCCGGCTTAGAAATTGTTTTGTTTTTTCGATAGTCGCCTTATCCAAAGAATAATATGTCCATTTGCCTTGGTTTCTACCTTTAACTATGCCACACTCACGCAGAAGTTTCATGTGGTGAGAAAGTGTGGACTGGGACATNNCAGGAGAGCATATCAACAATCATCGCCCTCTTGGGATCTCCCAAAGCCTTAAATACATCTGTAAATTCTAAATAGTTCTCCATATAGCACCTCACATCTAAATTCTTCGATATAACATATTATATACATCAAATCGAAAAATGTCAATGTTAAAAAACAAAAATTCCGAAAACATGATACCAGCAATTATCTCACGGTGATATCGTGAATATATTCATAAAATCAATCCTATCATCGTTATAGATTCGCTATAATCTTGTTTATAGTTTCACATTTATCAATTATACTATTATCAAAAGCATTAGTGTAATGCTGATGTAGTGAGTTAGGAGATATGAATATGAGCGAGAAGACTATAGAGCAGAAAATCGGTCAACGGATACAGAAGCTACGTAAGGCTAAGGGATATACACAACAAATGTT
Organism: Oscillospiraceae bacterium; assembly: GCA_003519645.1. The sequence continues at coordinate 5,455 of DOWI01000034.1, read as the reverse complement.
TGCAGAGATGATTGGGCTCTCTACAAATTATCTTTCAGACATTGAGCGAGGTAATAGTACTCCACGCATGGAAAAGTTTGTTGCCATAATTAATACACTTGGTTGTTCAGCTGATGATGTTTTCATGGATGTAATCGATTATGGTTATAAGGTAAAGGCTTCACGTATCTCGGAACAGTTAGAGACGCTTTCTGACGAAGAACGTGCAAAAGCCATTGCTGTTCTAGAGGCACTTATCAGTAAAACGGAATAACCCAATCATTCAATATGTATAGGAAAATCTGCAAAACTACAATTTTGCAGATTTTTTATTTTTATTCTATTTTTCTACACAATTCGACGATACTTTGTGATATACTAACGGTAATGGGATTAGAATATCGCTAATACAGTTATGAAAGGGTGTGAGAAACAAATGATAGAGGAATCAAAAACAGTATGCTTCACGGGACACCGACCACAAAGCCTGTCATTCGGTTTTAATGAAGATGATGAACGGTGCATAAGACTTAAAGGAGCCATGCGAAACAAAATCATTCGGTTAATTGAGGAATGCAATGCAAAGCACTTCATTTCAGGTATGGCAATCGGCATTGATATTTTTGCGGCAGAAATAGTTTTTGAACTGAAGAATCAGTATCCGCAAATAAAGCTTGAGTGCGCCATTCCATGCGAGAATCAGTCTATTAGATGGAATGAGCGTATCCGCGATAGGTACTTCAGCATTATCGAAAAATCGGATCTGGAAACTATGCTTCAAAGGCAATATACTCACGATTGTATGCAAAAGCGGAATGAGTATATGGTTGATAAAAGCGATATCATCCTCGCCATCTGGAACGGTAAAGGTTCTGGCACCGGTAGTACTGTCAAATATGCAAAGGCACAAGGCAAAGAAGTAATCGTAATAAATCCAAATAAAATTTAAAGGAGTGCGAAAAAATGAAATTAATTGCAGAACGAAAAATTGACGAGCTTGGCAGAATTGTTCTACCCGCTGAAGTCAGATTGAAGGATGGTATCACCCAGAAAAGCACGATATCTATCTATGAGGACAACGGAAAGATTGTACTCGAAAAAACCGAACCGAGTTGTAAGTTGTGTGGATCTTCAGTAAATATCAATGAAGAATTAAGCCTTTGCGGAGAGTGCATCGTCAAGGTAAAGCAATACTAGTACATACATGAGAGCGTATCGTAAAAAACGATATGCTCTTTTTTTGTTTCTTCTTTCTTAATCTTTGCGGTTGTTGCTGGACTTGATCGAAAACATAGAGTACTGTTTGTAACTGAAATAAGCGGATAACCGCAGGAAATGAGGTGAATGTCAATGAGAATTCTTGAAAAGCTGTACAACGGAGAAGTTTATCCCTTTGAACAAATTGTCCCCAAAAGTGATAAATACAAGGCTCTACAAAAGCGGCAAATAGTTATTAGAGATATTCTTTCCAAGGATATGACTGCTAAACAAAAAGAGCTGTTGGATGAATTTTATGCTGTTATGCTCCAAGCAGGTAATGAATTTGCAAAAGAAAATTACTATTACGGTGTAAAGCTCGGAGCGGAATTCATGATGGATGTTTCATACGGCGACAAGCCAATCAAAGAGGAAGAATAAGCAATCGGGAAACTCCCGCCGGATTGGCGGTGTTTCTCTTGCAAAATATATAACTGAAAGACCGAATTGCAGATAAAAATCTGTGCTTCGGTCTTTTGCATTTTACGGAGGTGATAAAAATTGTTTGATTGGTTAGGCGATATCGTTGGTGGTATCGGTGATTCCATAAGTGATGCATTCAGCACACTATGGACAGAGGTATCCGGATCTATCTGGGATATATTTCTGAAATGGATTTATACCGCCGTCTACAATGCAGTAGCCGAATTCTTTACCTATATCAGCAATATGGGTGCAGAAATTTTTGAACTGTCATGGGTAGCCTCGGCACTAAAGCTATTTTCTATGGTAGGCTGGGCGCTGTTTGCGGCAGGACTTGTGGTGGCAGTTTTCGATGTGGCAATTGAATACCAATCCCACGGTCGAGTGAATGTCAGAACAGCGGCACTCAATGTCTTAAAAGGATTCTTTGCCGTCAGCATGTTCACTGTAGTGCCTGTGGAGCTTTATAAGTTTTGCATTACTCTGCAAAATACTTTTGCACAGGATTTGACGGGTGTTGCCGCGGGCGAACAAAGCATGTGGATCAGCGGCGAGAGCATGAATGTGTTGAAAGGCACCTTTTTCATGTCAGGACAAATAAATGCCTCTTTATTTAACATTCTTGCTCTTATCGCATTTGCATACTGCGTTATTAAAATATTCTTTGCCAACATCAAGCGCGGTGGCATTCTCTTAACACAGATTGCGGTCGGAACACTGTATATGTTTAGCATTCCAAGAGGATACACAGACGGATTCAATCAGTGGTGCAAGCAAATTTTCGCCTTATGCCTCACGGCGTTTATGCAAACAANNGGCCTTGGCATTATGCTCGCGGCAAATGAAGTGCCGAGAATTGCTGGGCAGTTCGGACTTGATACTTCTGTAAAAGTAAACATGATGAGTGCAGTTCATACCACCACAACGGCGGTAAACTTAACCCGCTCATTAGCAAAGAAATAGGATGGTGACAGTTATGAATAATGAATATATTTACCCACAAAACCTAAAAGAACAGGCAAGGTTATGGCTGTGGAATTTGCGTGATATTGCCATTCTCGGTATTGCTCTTTTAATTTCATTGCTGGCACTTTCACAGCTTAATTTCTTTCTGCCGTTGGCGGCCACACTCTGCTACGGCTTTTTAACTATGCGATTCGATGATATGTCAGTAAAAGATTATATCGTTCGGGCTATACGGTTTTTTCTGACAACCCAACAGTACTATGAATGGAGGATGAGATAACAACATGAAAAAAAGGAAACCGCATAACAATGGCACTCAGCAGCTCATCGGAGTCACGGCGTTCAGCAGAAATGGTCTGCAAACGGACGGACACGGTGAGCTTGTTTATTATCTTGTCCGACCCACTAATATTTCGGTGCTATCGCAAACGAGTATTGCCATTAAGGTACGGCATCTGATGCAACTAATAACTGCACAGCCGGATATTGAAATCTGCTGCATCGACGACCAGGAATGCTTTGACGACAACAAAGAGTATTTGAAAAAGCGCATTGAGGAAGAAACAAATCCTAAAATACGTGCGCTTTTAGATAAAGACTTCAAGTTTCTTGATAGCATTCAGCTTCAGATGTCTACAGCAAGGCAGTTTATGTTTATTATTAGGCTTAGAAACGAGTCAGATGAACAGAGTTTTACAAATCTGAACCGAATTGAGAAAACCATTAATGAGCAAGGTTTCGATGCTAAGAAAGCCAGCAAGAGTGATATTAAGCGTATCCTATCAATCTATTTCGGCAGAACCACTGTTACCGAAGAACTGCCTGACACGGACGGCGAATTTGTCGCACAAAAATGGATTATCCCAGACTAAAGAGAGGTGAAAAGATTATGAAAGTAAAAAAGAAAATACCGCAGAATGTTTCGCCTCAGGAAGCTCAGCTCAAAGACTTTTTTGATCTGATTGCTCCCACTACGGTAAAATTTAATGTCGATCATTATATCGTCGGTGACAGCTATCGCAGTGTATGGGCGATTCGTGAGTACCCGCCAATTACAACTGACCAGGCCATCCTCGCACGGTTTGGCGACAAGGAAAATGTTACGCTTCGCATTTATTCTCGCTATGTTGACAGCGGTGAACAGCGAAAAATCATTCAAAACGCTACACGCAAAAACCGTATGCTCTCCACTTCTACCGATGTGCAGGATACAGTTACAGCCGAGGGCAACCTCGATGATGTGGTAGAACTGCTTGCCAATATGCGAAAGAATAAAGAACCCCTCTGCCACTGTGCTGTATTTCTTGAACTGACAGCACAGAACCTTGACAAGCTCCATGAACTACAGTCGGAGGTAATGATGGAGTTAACACGAGAGAAAATCACGATTGATCGATTAACGCTTCGTCAGAAAGAGGGATTCCTCGCCGTTTGCCCCACGGGATACAACACATTTGCACAGCAATTTGAACGAGTTCTCCCTGCAAGCTCGGTTGCCAACCTGTATCCTTTTAACTACAGTGGCAAAACAGATCCACAGGGATTCTATATCGGGCGGGATAAGTTCGGTACTAATATCCTTGTAGATTTTGACCGCAGAGCCGATGATAAAACCAATGGAAATGTCCTTATCCTTGGTAACTCAGGTCAGGGTAAAAGCTATCTCATGAAGCTAATCCTTACCAATCTCCGTGAAAGTGGTAAAGCAATCATCAGTCTTGACGCGGAACAGGAATATGAGGATTTAACCAATGCATTAAGTGGCTGTTATGTAGATTTGATGTCCGGCAGATTTATTATCAATCCGCTTGAACCCAAGGCATGGTCATCCGGAGGGGATGAAGATGATGATGCACCCGAAGCGTTCCAAAAAGCCACCCGACTAAGCCAGCACATTGCATATCTCAAGGACTTTTTCCGAGCCTATAAGGATTTCCCTGATAGCCATATTGATGCCATTGAAGTTATGGTAACAAGGCTGTATAAGGATTTTGGGATCACCTACAGTACTGATTACAATAAGCTGAAGCCCAGTGATTATCCCGTTATGGCCGATCTGTACGACCTCATCGAAAAGGAATACAGGCAGTATGAAATAGGCTCAAAATCGCTATTCACAGAGAATATGCTACGTGAGCTTTGCCTTGGACTGAACTCCATGTGTAAGGGTGCTGAGTCTAAATTCTTCAACGGTCATACGAACATCAACGATGATAAATTTCTTTGCTTCGGTGTCCGTGGACTTATGGATTCAAACAAACGCCTTAAAGATGCCATGTTGTTCAACATTCTAAGCTATATGAATCATAAGCTCCTGATAAACGGAAACACCGTTGCATCTATTGATGAGCTTTATTTATTCCTCACAAACCTGACAGCAATTGAGTATATCCGAAACGCCTCCAAACGTGTGCGTAAAAAAGATAGTAATATCATTCTTGCCTCGCAAAATGTCGAGGACTTTATGATCGAGGGAATCCGAGAATATACAAAGCCGCTGTTCAGCATCCCAACGCATCATTTCCTTTTTAACGCCGGAAATATTGATCCGAGATTATATATGGATGCATTGCAACTTGAACAATCGGAGTTTGAACTTATCAAATATCCCGAAAGAGGTATATGTCTTTACCGTTGCGGTAATGAGCGTTACCTATTGCAAGTCATCGCTCCCGACTATAAAGCAGAACTATTTGGTAATGCAGGCGGACGATAATACACATAGCCAAGTGAAAGGACAGTGATTGTATGGCGGCTGTAACAATGGCTACTGTTGCAAAAAAAGTAGCAGAAATACTGGCAAGCAGTAAGTTTGAAACATTAAAATCCA
>DOWI01000373.1:587-2870 GCA_003519645.1 Oscillospiraceae bacterium | reverse complement strand
TCAAAAAACCTTGATCGGGTTTACCGTTCCACTTAATAAGCAGTGCAGTCGGTGAAAATGTCTCACCAAAGGATTTCCAATAGCTGTCGGTTACGTAAATTCCCTGGCCGGAGGCCATATATGAAACCTCTGTAATAGGTACGGTAACATAACCCTTATTCGTTCGTTTGATTTGTATGTTGTCGCCTTGCTGCACACCCAACGTCTCACATAGCTTGCGGCTCATAAGGATTCCCTTTTCAGGCAGAGAAATGGAACTCCCGTCGGTATCATGCATATGAATCAGTGGGCTTTTTCGGGTCGTTATTGTTATAGGCTCCATTTGCTGCATGCCGTCGGGACAGATCACCTCTACAGCGGATTCCTCTATCTGTTGTGTGACACCGTCCAGTCCCAAGTTTCCAAGGTAGTATGAATCCGTCTTTTGGGGATCAACGAGTACCTTCTGATCATAGGTAAAAGTATCGCCATACATCTGATCATTCAACCCCGCTACAGTGGTTCTTATAGTCAAGGCCGCAATAATCACACCAACACAACCCATCACCCCTATGATGCCCATGATGAAACGGCTCTTATTTTTCATTGTATTTCTCACAATCAGCTTACTGCTGAAGGTCAGCCTTTCCCAAAAAGAAGGGATAGCTTCAGCAAAAATATGCGTCCCCTTCTTGGGTTGTTTGTCACGAAGAAGCTCCGCGGGAGAATCCTCCAGCATTTTTTTGCAGGCATAAAGAGATACACCGCCAGTACACAGCAAGATTAAAAGGAATGCAAACAAAAAGTTCAAGTAATTGATGTGTATGCTGTAACTACTGAGCGTAAGCCTCAGCTGCGGAACCAAAACCCGTCCGAACAGATTAGGTCCGATAAGAAGGCCGGCAAACGAGCCCAGCACACCGGTAATCAATCCATAAGAGGTATAATGCCAAAGTATACTCTTCTTGCTGTAACCCAGGGCCTTGAGTATACCTATTTGTCCGCGCTGGTTGTCAATCATCCTCACCATTGTACTCTGAGTGATGAGTGCGGAAACAACAAAGAAAAGAAGCGGGAACACGGCAGACAGTGTTTTAAACTGCTGTATACGTCCGTTGACACTTAAGACACTGGTGTTGTCCTTCTGAAGGGTTATGCCGATAAGTCTCTTACCTATCGCGGAATCCACCTGCTTAACTAATTTATCAGGATCGGTATCCGGCATGGTTTCTACACTGATTTGATTATAAATCTTGCGTCCGTAAAATTTTTCCAATAAGCTGGTACGCATCACAACAAATCCGTATTCTTTGGAATTTGGCGCGATGGTCGCGGCATTCTTCACGGCATAAACCTGCTCGCTGTCCAAGGCCAGGCCGTCAATGGGTAGCCTCGCCCAAACATCGCCCATCTTGATGGTGATAAAATCACCGACCTTGATCCCGTGTGCCTTAGCAAATGTACTGTCTAAAACCACACCACTTCCGCGTCTTTTAAACCTTCCTCGTTGCATCTCGGGCCGGTCAAGTATGCTGCCTTCATCCAGTGCGTAAACTTGCAGTGTGGGCTTACCCAGAAGATCGGCATCAGCCTCCCCGGAAAAACGTCTCTCCACATGAGTAACACCGTCCAGCCGCCGTATGCCCCATAGATCCCTTTCCGTAGGATTAACTACGTTCACCCACAGATCGGAGAGGTTAGCTGCATTGTACATGGAATTCACGGTATGTTCAACTGTAAACCAAACACTATCCAGCCCCGTCATAATAGAAACAGCCAAAGTAACCATAATAAAAATTGAGATAAACTGCGCCTTTGACTCCTGCATATCACGCAGGGATTTTTTAAACAGAGCACCTCTTACCATACTATATCCTCCACATCCTTGGGATGAGCATGGCTCTTCATCTCCGCAATCTCCCCGTCTTTCATATAAAGCACCGTCTGCGCCATATCAGCAATCGGCGCATTGTGCGTAACGATGATCACCGTCTTTCCCAATTCGCTTGATACATCGCGGATTAAACGCAACACTTTGCGTCCGGTTTCAGAATCCAGTGCACCCGTCGGCTCATCACACAGCACAATCTTGGGGTTTTTCGCTAGCGCCCGTGCAATGGAGACACGCTGCTGCTCACCTCCGGACATCTGACTGGGGAAATTATCCATCCTTTTATCCAGCCCCACCCGCTGCATCATCTCACGGGCATCCAGCGGATTCGTGCATATTTCCTCGGCAAGCTGCACATTTTCCAGAGCAGTCAGGTTGGGTACCAGATTGTAAAACTGAAACACAAAACCGAT
>DOWI01000373.1:0-526 GCA_003519645.1 Oscillospiraceae bacterium | reverse complement strand
GATAACATTGAATGACTTCTGTTCTAATTCAAAGCTAACGCCATCCACCGCCTTTATGACGTTGTCGCCGACATGATATTCCCTCTCCACATTCTCAAATGTAATAAAGCTCATATGATCTCCCTTGTCAAATGATGATCTCTTATTGAAAGAACCTAATTCTTTCATAGATAGGATCCATATTCCACGAATACCGGCATATTCTAANNATTTTGCAACCATCAGATGTTTACAAGTTGTATTTTTTACAACAAAACCTCATGTAAATGTCTAGTTTGAAACAGAATCATAATGATTTGTATAAGATAGGGAGGCCGCTCCATGAGGAAAATGAAAGAAAGCCGGAAAACACGTTATACCCGCATGGTACTGCAGGACAGTCTGCTTGAACTGATGAAAAACAAGCCTATCTCTAAGATAACGATCAAAGAGCTATGTGAAACAGCCGACATCAACCGCACGACTTTTTATGCACATTACAGAGACCAATACGACTTGCTACGTACGATCGAGGGCGAAACCCTAT
>DOWI01000446.1 GCA_003519645.1 Oscillospiraceae bacterium | reverse complement strand
AGGACCGATGGGCGGCATGGGCATGATGGGCCAAAAACCCAAGGACTTTAAAGGCGCATTGAAAACCCTGGCACACCATCTCGGACGTTATAAGATTCGCTTGTCTATTGTGGTTATTTTGGCGATTGCCTCCACTGTTTTTTCGATTGTAGGACCCAAAATTCTGGGTGGGGCAACCAATATATTGGCAGACGGGATTATGAGCAAAATTACAGGAACCGGAGCAGGAATTGACTTTGCCGCAATCGGCAGAATTATATTGCAGTTAATTGCATTATATCTTATCAGCTCTTTGTTTATGTATATTCAGGGTTGGGTTATGACCGGTGTCTCTATGAAGGTGACCTATAACCTGAGAAACAATGTCGCCAAAAAAATCAACAATCTGCCCCTCAGCTATTTTGATAAAACAAGCCACGGCGAAGTGCTTTCCCGTGTTACCAACGACATTGATATTCTTTCCCATTCCCTCAACCAGAGTGTCTCGCAGATCATAACATCTACCACCATGTTTTTGGGCATTCTGGTTATGATGTTTTCCATCAGCTGGTTGATGACCTTGGTTGCACTGATTATTGTTCCATTGTCTATGGTGATTATCATGACGCTGGTCAAACGCTCCCAGAAGCATTTTGCAACCCAGCAGGAATTTTTGGGGCATATTAACGGGCATATAGAAGAAATGTACGGCGGGCATACCGTGATGAAAGCCTTTAACGGTGAACAGGCTTCGGTTGAGGCGTTTGATAAGTACAATGAACGGCTGTATGATTCGGCATGGAAATCTCAGTTCTTTTCGGGACTGATGATGCCGGTTATGTCGTTTATCTCAAATCTCGGATATGTCGCGGTTTGCATTCTCGGCGGATGGCTTGCCGTTCAGGGAAAAATAAGAATCGGTGATATCCAGGCGTTCATGCAATATGTCCGCCAGTTTACCCAGCCCATCGGTCAGCTTGCCAACATATCCAATGTGCTGCAGGCGACCGCCGCAGCGTCGGAACGGGTTTTTGAGTTCCTCGCAGAGGAGGAGAAGACACCCGACACTCCGATTGTGAAAATGAATAATCATGATACTCTTCCCGATACCGATACCATGATCCATGTGAAGGGGAGCGTACAATTTGCGCATGTCCATTTCGGGTATAATCCCGACAAAGTGGTAATCCGCGATTTCTCTGCCAGTATCAAGCCGGGACAAAAGGTTGCGATTGTAGGCCCCACCGGAGCGGGCAAAACCACAATTGTAAAACTGCTGATGCGATTTTATGATGTGAATGAGGGCGCGATTTTAATAGATGGCTATAATATCCGAAACTTCTCACGCGGGGAGCTTCGCTCACTGTTCGGCATGGTATTGCAGGATACATGGCTTTATAATGGTACGATAAAGGATAACATCCGTTACGGCAAGCTGGATGCAGCCGATGAGGAAGTGATTGCTGCCGCGAAATCTGCCCAGGCCCATCATTTTATCCGCACCCTTCCGGACGGATATAGCATGGTACTAAACGAAGAGGCCAGCAATGTTTCTCAGGGACAAAAGCAGCTTTTGACAATCGCACGTGCCATCCTCGCAAATCCTAAAATTCTGATTCTTGACGAAGCCACAAGCTCGGTTGATACCCGTACCGAGGTGCTGATTCAAAAGGCGATGGATAATCTGATGGTGGGAAGGACTTCCTTTATCATTGCCCATCGTTTGTCCACCATAAGAAATGCCGATCACATTCTTTGCATGGATCAGGGGGACATCGTTGAACAGGGTACCCATGATGAGCTGATGGCGAAAGACGGCTTTTACGCAAATCTCTATAACAGTCAGTTCGATACTGCCGAAACGGCGTAAATGGAGCTGTCGCCGCAAGCGACTGAGGATGCCTTGCCCTACGATTATTTATGAGCAGTAGGGGCGGATTCAATATCCGCCCGTTTAATATGCATCTCATGCGGACAGATATGGAATCTGTCCCTACAGCACGAACATGACGATCATGCGTACACCCTAGGTTCCCTCTTTTAAGAGAGCTGTCGCCCGTGGGTCTTAAGGTTGAAAATATTTTACTTAACCATACAAACAAAAGCAGCTGCGGGGAGATTTTCCGCAGCTGTTATTAAACGTCATTTTAAAAGGTTTTTGATTGTAACCATTAATATAAAATGGTATTATTATAGGGAGTTTATTACACAAGTCTGGCAGAGGCATTTTCCTGCAATCGGTCGCGCTTGACGGTGTATCGTTCATGGGTGCCTTCACCGATTAACCCGGCTTGATCCCACGCAGTAACTTTGAACAAAAAACGTCTGCCATCGGTTTCAATAATCTCAGCCTCGGCTCGAACCACCGCCCCCTCAGGGGTAGGATTGATATGGGTGACATTCACTGCCGTTCCGACGGTTGTGATTCCCTCGTCCAGAAAGGGCTGCACCAGCGACGATGCGGTATATTCCATCAAAGCAATCATTGCGGGGGTGGCATAAACGTCGACTGTGCCGCTTTTCAGCCAGCTGGCAAGCAGTTCCCGTGTGACGGTCTGTTCCCGAGTCGTTTTTTCGCCGATGAGTTTCTGATAATCCATTTTGCAACCATCCTTTAATAAAATAGAATTGAAAACAGGAGTCATATGAGAATGAACGGGGAAAAGCTCTGCAATCATCAATCCATCAAAGAACGCATTCATTTTATGGATGAACTGCGCGGTTTTGCGATCGTGCTGATGGTGGCATATCACGGGTTTTACACCATGGGTTATATGTTTGATGTGTATGTCGGCCGCGTGCTGTTTTTGTTCTTTATGCCTGTAGAGCCTTTCTTTGCCGGAATGTTTATATTTATTTGCGGAATTTCCTGCCGCCTGTCCCACAGCAATCTAAAACGCGGCTTTTTACTTTTGCTTGTCTCGCTGGTAATCACCCTTGTGATGTGGGTTTTTATGCCCCAAGAATTGATTCTGTTTGGGATTCTTCATTTCTTGAGCATTGCAATTCTGATGTTCGTCCTCCTTAGACCGTTGCNNGGCATCCATCCCCTCGCAGGACTTCTAATCTGCGGTTTTTTGCTGCTGATTACCTGGTGGATGCCGAGCTATAAAGGGGGGGTATTGGGCATTAAAGGACTGGTTTCATGGCAGCTGCCCCAAAGCTTGAATCAACCGTGGCTTTTCCCGCTGGGTTTCGGTGAATTGGAGAGCTCGGACTATTTTCCCATATTTCCGTGGATTTTCTGCTTCCTGGGCGGCAGCTTTTTCGGTGTCTGGGCGGCAGAAAAACGGCTTCCGCTGTGGATGTATCGCAGGAGAGTTCCGGTATTATCAAAGCTGGGGAAACATACACTTTTGATTTATATTCTGCATCAGCCCGTGATTTATGCCCTTTGTTATTTGATTTTTTTATTGGTGGGCCAGGTTTCTACCTAATTCAGACAGTAAAAAAGGGCAAGTGTACCTTGCCCCAGAGTAAATTGTATTAATCTTTTTTGGCTTTCTCTTTATCCTTTTCCTTTTCGGATTTAGGTTCAATAAACATATTTAAAATTCTTGCTGCGGCAATGCGGCGGGCGTTGGCTTCAAGTGAAAGCTGAAGCGCCAGCCTGTATAGCGATTCCTTGTCCTGCTGGGGTGCATCTGCAATCCGTGCAGTTGCCTCCTTCATAGCATCGCTGTGTGCCGTGGCAAATTCATGATACCGGCCGTTAATCCCGTCTTCCCCTGCCAACCCATGGAGCAGTCCCGATATTTCGGGCAGTGAAAGCACCGATTTTAGGGAGCATATCATCATCAGCATGCCGANNTTGGCCTTGGCAAAACGCCGTCCTTGACATAATTGTTGATCATGCTGGGGGTTAAAAGCCGTTCTCCGTCGGGTGAAAAGGGTTCGAGCTGCTTGTTCATAAAGGTTAATACTTGATCCATATAAAGTTCCAGCTCGGGGAGACGTTCCCACGAAGCAGGCGAATATTCTTCAACCGAAGCGATCCATTCCTTTAGTTCGGCAGACGCGTCCTTCATTCAATGACCATCCTTTCGCTTTATAAAGCGTTTGAAAACTTAAGTTGCACATTCTTTATACGGTTATTGATGGCAGTATATCACATATCCATAGCACATTCAAGCCTTCCGCACCGGCATAACCGAATAAGTCAAATTATGTGAGGTTATATTTAAAACGATGTTTTGCCCGCAAAAACGGGAGGAAACCATACGGCTTCCTCCCGTTAACACTCCCTTATAACCTGACTTATCTGCGCCCGTGGTCACGGCGGAAATTTCCGTCTCTGCCGTTGTCACGGCGAGGCGGACGGGGGGCGTCGGATACGGTGTTTTCGGGGACAAGCCCCTCAACCTCAATCAATGCGTCGCGGCGGGAAAGGTTGAGTCGACCCTGCTCATCGATTTCGGTAACCTTGACCAGCAATTCATCGCCGACCGCAACCACGTCCTCGACCTTTTCAACACGCTTGACATCCAGCTTGCTGATGTGAACCAGACCTTCTTTGCCCGGAGCAATTTCAACAAATGCACCGAATGTCATCAAGCGGGTAACGCGTCCTTTATAAATTGCCCCTACCTCAGGATCCTTTGCAATTGTTTCGACAATCGAGAGGGCTCTCTTGGCATCCTCGGTGTTGAGCGCCGAAATGAATACGCTGCCGTCCTCTTCGATATCAATCTTACAGTTGCATTCAGCCTGAATCTTCTGGATTACGGAACCGCCCTTGCCGATAACGTCACGGATCTTATCCACATCGATTTTTGTACTTAGCATTTTGGGGGCATAGGGAGACAGCTCTTCACGGGGTGTGGAGATGGCCTTGAGCATGATTTCATCCAATATATATATACGAGCCTTGTAGCATTTATCAAGGGCTTGCCGAATGATTTCAGGTGTCAGGCCATGAATCTTAAGATCCATCTGGATGGCGGTGATGCCTTTATGTGTACCGCCCACCTTGAAGTCCATATCGCCGTAAAAATCTTCGACTCCCTGAATATCTACCATGGTCATAAAGCGGTCACCTTCGGTGACAAGACCGCAGGAAATACCCGCAACCGGAGCTTTGATTGGTACGCCGGCATCCATTAACGCAAGCGTCGAGCCGCAGATTGCCCCCTGTGAAGTAGAACCGTTGGAGGACACAACCTCGGAAACAAGACGGATGGTGTAGGGAAACTCCTCCACGGAAGGAATCACAGGCAGCAGCGCACGTTCGGCAAGGGCGCCGTGACCGATTTCACGCCTGCCGGGACCGCGGGAAGGTCTGGGGTCACCCACCGAATAGGACGGGAAATTATAGTGATGCAGGTAGCGCTTGCTTTCTTCCTCGTCAATCCCGTCCAAAAGCTGGGCGTCGCCGCTTGAACCCAGTGTCGCAATGGTGAGAACCTGGGTCTGCCCACGGGTGAAAAGACCGGAACCGTGGGTTCTCGGAAGGATACCGACTTCAGCGGCAAGGGGACGGACATCATCAATGCCGCGTCCGTCGACACGCTTGCCCTCATCCAACAGCCAGCGGCGGACAACATATTTCTGAAGCTTGTACAAACACTCGTCGATTTTAGCCGTCATTTCGGGATATTCGGAATCGAATGCTTCGTGAACCTCGGTATAAACAGGGCTCATACGTTCGTCACGAATCCGCTTGTCGTCGGTATCCAGTGCATAGCGAATTTTTTCGATTGCAAATTCCTTGATTGCCTCATACATGGCGGCATCGGGTTCATTTGATTCAAAAGCAGTCTTCGGCTTGCCGATTTGGGAAACAATATCGTTGATAAATCGGACAATCTCCTGATTGGCGGCATGACCCGCCATGATTCCGCCATACATGGTCTCGTTGTCGATTTCGTTTGCGCCCGCCTCGATCATGGCAACCAAATCAGCGGTGGAAGCAACAGTGACATGCATCTGGGATTTGGCTTCCTGCTCTGCGGTGGGGTTAATGACATACTCGCCATCAATCAACCCAACAACCACGCCTGAAATGGGGCCGTCCCACGGAATATCCGAAATCGAGATGGCGATGGATGCCCCAATCATTGCCGTGGTCTCGGGGGGGCAATCGGGGTCAACGCTCATAACGGTGCAGACAATGGATACATCGTTGCGCATATCCTTAGAGAAAAGAGGGCGAACAGGGCGGTCGATGACACGCGAGGTGAGGATGGCCTTTTCACTCGGACGGCCTTCACGGCGCTGGAATGAGCCGGGAATTTTACCCACTGCATACAGCTTTTCTTCATAATCCACCGATAGTGGGAAAAAGTCGATGCCCTCACGGGGCTTCTCGGATGCGGTAACTGCACACAGCACCGCCGTCTCGCCATAGCGGATTAGACAGGAGCCGTTTGCAAGCTGTGCCACCTTTCCGGTCTCCACAACGAGTGGGCGGCCGGCAAGGGTGGTTTCAAACACTTTAAAATCTTCGAACATTATAGTTCCTCCGTTTCAAAAATATATCTCCAAACGGAGCGAAATGGAGTTTAACAATAAAACCGCGGTTCACCGTATGTGCATTGCCCAAAGGGCATTGCATTGCCCAAAGGGCAATGTGCTGAGCCGTCGTTTCACTGCTAAACCCGCACTGCTCCGATTATGGACCAATCTGCAAGAAAGCATGAGAGGCAGGAGGGTACGAACACCCGCCTGCCTCCGTGTTGCATTATTTACGGATGCCTAATTTTTCGATAATCGCACGGTAGCGCAGAACGTCCTTCTTCATCAGATAGTTGAGAAGGTTGCGGCGATGACCGACCATTTTAAGCAACCCTANNGTGATGATCCTTCTTGTGGACCTTCAGGTGCCCGGTGAGATCGTTGATTCTCTTTGAGAGAACTGCAATCTGAACCTCGGGCGAACCTGTATCACCCTCATGTGTCGCGTATTCCTGCATAATAGCAGTCTTTTCTTCCGGTAGCATAATTATTCACCTCTTTAATAATTTTGTCCGAAAACCCAGCACGGGGAAACGATGATTCCCGGGGATACCCCCATTTGGGCATACTCCGCCGGCCGGGAATTGGTCACAGCGAACTGAATCGCCAATGCTTTACAGCCATGCTGTAAGCAATGCTCTTGTCAAGCCAGAATATTCTAGCACAGTTCGACCACGTTGTAAACCCCTTAAAAATTTGCTGACTGGAAATTTATGCACAAAAAATGAATCCCAACCCTCTTGGATGGTTGAATGGGCGTATAACACACGAAAATAAGGGCTAATTTGCAGGTTGTTTTAATAATGATTGCAGAATTTATGCTTTTACAACGATTTCTACTTGAATTGTCTTTCAGCTACTAGTATAATGATTAATATTAATTTTCGAAAAAAATTTGGAGGGTGTTATATGAAAAAGATGCGCATTTTTTCTTTGCTGTCTGCAGCTGCGCTTGCTGTCGTTTTGATGGCGGGGTGCGGAGGCAAACCAGAAACTAGCGGTGAAGATAGCAATACAGCTAAGGAAACCATAAAAATCGGCGGCCTTGCTCCACTTACAGGCAGTGTATCTCAGTATGGAAAAGCTGTAAACAACGCTGTCTTATTAGCGGTTAAAGAAATTAATGAAAAGGGCGGCATTCTGGGCAAGCAGATTGAGTATAAATGCCTGGATGAAAAGGGTGATTCACAAGAGGCTGTCAACGCTTACAATGAACTGGTTGATGATTTTGGCATGGTGGCACTTTTGGGTGACGTTACATCCAAGCCTACAAAGGCGGTAGCACTGAAGGCCAAGCTGGACAACATGCCTATGATTACAGCTTCCGGTACCCAAGAGGACATCACACTGGTTGGAGAAAATGTTTTCCGTACCTGCTTTATTGATCCCTATCAGGGAGAGTTAATGGCAGCCTATGCAAAAGAAAAGCTGAACGCATCAAAGGTTGCCATCATCTATGATACCGGTGACACCTATTCAACCGGCATTGCAAATGCATTTGATGCCAAGGCAAAAGAACTGGGTATGTCTGTAACCAACAAAGAGGGATATACAACAGGCAGTACAGACTTTAATTCACAGCTGACCAACATTAAAAAACACAACCCTGATGTCATTATGATTCCTGTCTATTATTCCGATGTTGCGTTAATCGCATCTCAGGCTAAAAAGCAGGGAGTCACCGCCAAACTGCTTGGTGCAGACGGGTGGGACGGTGTTCTGAATCAGATTGCGAAAACCGATGTTGATGCGCTTGCAAATGCGTATTTCTGCAGTCAGTATTCGGCTTCCAGCACAGATGCTTCCCTGCAGGCTTTTCTGACCAAGTACAAGGATGCTTATGACGCAGAGGCAAACATGTTTGCGGTTCTTGGCTATGACACCATGTATATTCTTGCAAAAGCAATTGAAGCAGCCGGCTCAACCGATTCAGATGCCATTATTGAGGCACTGAAACAAACAAATCATGAGGGCTTGACAGGTACTACAACATTTGATGAAAACCGCAACCCTGTTCGTCAGGCAATCATAACATCCTTTGACGGTGGCAAATATAAGGTTGTTGAAAATTATTCAATGAGCTAAAGAACCGACATACAAGCGTTTCCTAAACGCAGTAACGAAAGAATCGGAAAAGAGGGTGACTTGGCGTTCACCCTCTTTTCCGGTGTTAATAGTTTTTTTGTGATGGATTGAGATCGTAATTATTGTTTCAATTAACAGGGGAGTAAGAAGGTGCGGCCATGGATTTTATAACACAGGTGATTAACGGTTTGGGGCTGGGCAGCATTTATGCGCTGGTAGCCCTGGGCTACAGCATGGTTTATGGTATCGTCCAATTGATAAATTTCGCCCATGGCGATATTATCATGGTGGGAGGATATTCGGTTTATCTTGTAATGGTAATATACGGGCTGCCGGTTTGGGTCGCGATTCCGGTTTCTATTATTGTATGTGCCCTCGCAGGTATGCTCATTGAGCGGGTGGCATATCATCGCCTCCTTATACATAATGCTGCCCGCATTTCGTTGCTCATCACCGCTCTTGGTGTCAGCATATTCCTGCAAAACCTTTTTATGCTGATTTTCGGTTCTGATCCCAAATCGATGCCTACCATTTTTCCGGCGGAACTGATCAAGCTCGGGAGTCTTGAATTGGCTTCTTCCACTGTTATCAATATCGTTGTTTCGGTTTTGATGATGATGGGTCTGCAGCTTCTTGTGGATAAAAGCAAGATTGGTAAAGCAATGCAGGCAACCTCTGAGGATGCCGGTGCCGCAAAGCTGATGGGCATCAACACCAACAAAGTTGTCCTGATGACGTTTGCCATCGGCTCTGCCTTGGCTGCCGTCGGCGCGGTACTATACTCTAACACCTATCCCCAGATCAAACCCGACATGGGAAATCTCCTGGGTATAAAGGCCTTTATCGCTGCGGTGCTTGGGGGCATCGGCTCCATTCCGGGGGCGATGCTGGGCGGTTATATTCTGGGGGTAGCCGAAAGCCTGACAAAGGCATATATCAGCACCACCCTGACCGATGCGGTTGTATTTGGTATTCTCATCCTGATGCTGCTGGTCAAGCCTTCCGGTTTGATGGGTAAAAACAGAAAGGAGAAGGTATAATGGGGTTTTTAAAAAAGAAAACCGGCATTTATTATATGGTCAACTTTATGCTGGGTACACTTCTCTTTTTTGTCTTGCTTATTTCAATCAATACAAAAACAATTAGCTGGTCTGACACCGGAATCATTATACTGATTTGTATTAACGTAACCCTTGCAGCAAGCTTGAATCTAGTGACCGGAATTTCGGGACAGCTTGTTCTTGGACATGCCGGCTTTATGCTGGTGGGTGCTTATGCCGCTTCCTTATTCACCTTGCACAGCGGGTTGCCGCTTGCCATTGCATTCCCGATTGGTTTGCTGCTGTCGGGTATCGTTGCTGCTATGTTCGGTGTGGTAATCGGTTTGCCGGCTCTGCGTCTGAGAGGTGATTATCTTGCGATTATCACGCTGGGCTTCGGGGAGATCATACGTGTTGTCGCCAACAATCTGAAAATAACCAATGGCGCAATGGGGTTAAGCGGAATGGAGTCGTTAAGCAGCCGCAGAAATCCCAGCCCTATGTTTATATATGCTTATGTAATTGCCATAGTTGTAGTAATATTGATGTTCACCTTTGGGCGTTCCCGTCACGGGAGAGCTGTCATCTCCATTCGTGAGGATGAGATTGCGTCCGAGTCCATGGGAATCAACACCACCTATTATAAATTATTTGCTTTTGTTTTTGCTGCATTTATTGCAGGTGTGGCGGGCGGCATCTATGCCCATCATTACGGAATGATTGACCCGTTNNGTTGTTTTGGGCGGCATGGGATCCATTACGGGTTCGGTGATTTCGGCAACCGTTCTCACCTTGCTGTCAGAAAGATTGCGTGATTTTTCAGAGTATCGCATGATTCTATATGCCACCATTCTGATCTTAGTCATGCTGTTCAAGCCCTCGGGGCTGCTGGGACGGTATGAGATTTCGATTCCAAAACTGGCGGGAAAGCTGTATCGTAGGATTGCGAACAGAAAGCCACACAGTGAGACAGGAGGTGCTGAGTAATGCACCTGTTGGAAACCAAGGATTTGGGGATTGTATTCGGCGGATTGCAGGCATTGAATGACCTGCATCTTGCGGTAGATGCAAAGGAGATTGTCGGCTTGATCGGCCCTAACGGGGCAGGCAAGACAACGGTTTTCAATCTTCTTACCGGCGTTTATGCGCCAAGCGGCGGCGCCATTCGGCTTGAAGGTCAGAGTATCCTCGGCAAGAAGCCGTTTCAGATTAATCGAACCGGTGTTGCCAGAACCTTCCAGAATATTCGGCTGTTCAAACACATGACGGTTGCGGATAATATTAAACTTGCCATGAACCAAAACATGAAATACAATGTTGTGTCCGGTATGCTCCGTCTTCCTTCCTACTGGAAAGAGGAGCGCGCCATCGACAGGAAGGCAAGGGAACTGCTTGCAATCTTCGACATGGAGGATTTGGCTGACCAGATGTCGGCAAACCTTCCATACGGTCAACAAAGAAAGCTGGAGATACTGCGCGCGCTTGCATCTAAACCCAAGCTACTGCTTCTGGACGAACCGGCTGCCGGGATGAACCCCACCGAAACCCATGATCTCATGGAGGTTATCCGCAGTATC
>DOWI01000302.1 GCA_003519645.1 Oscillospiraceae bacterium | reverse complement strand
TCCGTCCTCGTTCGGTGTCGCTTTATCCTGATCGACGCCTTTTGAGGTCGTTGTGGTAATTACTTTGACATATGTCAGTTCAGAAGGAATGGTCGTTTTCTTTTCCTCAGTAACAATGATGCTGACGATATCGCCGTTTTTGAGCTTGCCCGATACAGCGGCGGCAAAGCTTGGTACTGANNCCGCTGTAAATATCCGTTTTCGCATATTTGCCAACGATCTGTTTTTCATCCCTGATAACAGTGTCAGGAATTCCATAGCTCCCGATTTCCATCTTGACGATGTCATGCGGCGTGATTGCTTTACCTTGAGCAATGATCTTATTCACCTGGACAACGGTAATCTTACCGGCTGACATTTTTGATACAATCGGCGTCACACCGAACATTACGGTAATTGCCAGCACGATACAGACGAGCCCTAAAATGGTTCTGTTTTTCATATTCGTTCATCCTCCAAAATTATATTAAATACGCAAGAAAACAGCCGACTGACAGAAACGGCACAAGAGCAAAAGGCTCTTTCACATTTTGTTCCTTGATTTTTCTTACAATGATCGTAACAACCACGGCCAATAACAGCCCTGTGACAAGCGCAAACATTCCTTTTGTAAGCCCCAGCAGAAAAGTGCATGCCGCCATGATTTTGATGTCTGCACCTCCATAGGTACCGGGCTTCAATACTGCTACCGCAAGCTGCGGAACGGTGATCACCACCGTGGCAATTAACATAACCGGTATATCTGATATTCCGATCCCGATCAGCGCAGTCAGGATTATCATGAGCGGAATATAATCCTCTGCCTCACGGATGGCAAGGTCACTGACCGATGCGTACAGCAGAAGCAGAAAGAGAATAAAGCCTTTCAGAGAGATCATCGTATAGCCTGATACTAAAATCAGGACAGCAGCCGCTGCAGTCGGAAACAACAAATTTATAATTCTATTTCCCTGACCGAACCGTTTTGCCGTGTATCGTTCCAGCAAGAAAGCACACAGAAAAGCGATACCGATACAGACCAGATAAGCAAGGATTCGGGCTGTGACAGACCAATTGATTTCTTTTGGAAGAATAGGATAGATATTGGGTGGATAGATAATAGATTCCATATGCTATCCCTGCTTTCTTTTCATTATAAAGATAAACCCGCCACCGACAGCCGCAAGGACGCATAGAATAATAACGACCGTGCTTGTGTTATTGGAATCGGAATATGCTGCAAAATCACTTTCCTGTTTCAGATTCTCAATTTTAAAGGTTACGGTATTTCCGTCTGCGGTACCATCCTTTACCTGTGCGATTTTTCCGGGCATGGTGACCAACAATTCATATCCTGCCGTATCCTCGGCAGCGTTTGTGATAACGTTTACGGTGTAGGAGTTATAGAACAGTCCCTTGTTTTCTGATACAGATACGCTTTTGAAAAGCAGATTACCGTTTTCCGATTTGACAGTGGAGAGCTTTGTTTCGGCATCCTCCGATGCTATCATCAGCACTTCGCCGCCTTTCAGAAGCTGAACTGAAAGAGTTTCCTTACCTGAACAGCCCGTAAATAATGCTGTTGTCATGACGATTAAAAGAAGAATTGAACCGATCTTTATTTTCATATGGGATTACCTCCATTTTCATAATATATTTGGTATGTTGGATGCGGAGCGGCCTACACCGCCCCGCATAATATCTTAGCCTTCGTAATTGAAAAGTTCTGCGATTTTTGTTCTGAGCGTAGGCAGGATCGTGTCGCCGAAGAGGGCATACAACCCGCCGAGCAGGAGCGCACCGATTACAACAGCGATTAAAATCTTGATCGCTTTTCTTAACCTTTTCGTGTACACGATAGAGCTTCCAGCGGGAAAACAGGCTGAAGATGCTCTTTTTAGAGCCAATATTTTGCATAATGAACCCCCTTTTACTGAATTTAATGTATAAAAATAACACGACCAAACTACGGAGTTTAATCGTGTACATTTTTATGTATAATTTTTTACAGGTTTTGCTGTCGCTGCATGAGCAGAAATAGCCGTCCACGGAGCAGTTCACAGTCGTGTTTCAAAGACAGATTTTCTTCCGTCAGACGCTGAATGTGTTCGTCCTTCTCCCGCAGCTTTTCGCTCTGCTTGCGTTTCTTTACTTGTTCCGGAGACTCAGTCGCAACCTCGCTGCCAAAAGCGAAGCCATATCGGGACAGCACCTCCCGCACATGCGGTTTGGCAAAGGTGGAACGGGAAAGACCGGTGTAGTCCATCATANNAATCCTCAACCGCGCGGAGAATCCGATTAACGGTCTGCTGTCTTTGAAGCTCCTGCTTCTCGCGGAGACTCTGCGGTATTTTACTGTCCATCGGTTGTCACATCCTCCCGTCGCAGCTTTTCCATAATACTCTGAAATCGGCTGGCGATATCCGCAAAATTGTCTGCCATCACCTTGTCGTTTTTAAAGCGTTCCGCTTTGTCCCTCCATGCCACAGCCTGTTCAGCGAAAAAGGGAAGCTGCTCTTTTTCCGGGACAAAGTGCCCGCAGTCGAGGCAATTCCACATCCCGCTTTGGCAGTGTGTCACATCTGCGCAGATGCCGCCGGGAACACGATGCGCCCGGAGATTGCGAAGCAGCCGCGCTTCCGTAATCGCGTCCATGTTAAGGATCCGTCCGCCGAACAATACGTACGGATTTCCATCCTCCGCTTTTTCCGTGGTATAGTCTCTCGGTTCCACCAGCGTTTCGGGAAACAGTTCAAGATGCGTGTAAGAGCTGTAAATCATCGCCGTCCCGTGGTGCCCCGTCATTTCAGCGATCTGCGGCAGCGTAAAGCCGGCACGCAGCCTGTCCGTGGTCCCGTTGTGCCGGAACTGATGGGAGGTCACGCAATAGACGCCGTTTTCATCATGAATGTTGTAATTCCGGCATACCTGCTTAAAGCTGTAGGATACATGTACCCACGTGGCCGTTCGGTATTGATTTCTGTAATAGACAGTTCGGTCAAATACAATTTTCCGGCGGAAGGTAAAAAGCGCGTTTTTCTTGTCCCCGGGCATATAGTCCTGATACGACAGCGCCGTTTTCTGCTGTTCCCGTATCAGCGCCAGCAGACGGGCTCCCATATCCCGGTCGTTAATATGAATCACCCGCATAATCGGTTCCCGGTAGCCGCCGTTTTGCTTCCACGAAGGAATGAACAGACAAAAGTGGCCGTCAAACGGTTTGACACAGTCGATTTTCATGCCGAGTATCTCGCTGATTCGCGACGGGATCAGGCGGAGCAGCCAGTAGATGCACCGCAGATGCAGCGGGATATGGTCGTCCATAAAAGCGCGGTCAAGCTGCTTTGCCACCGGATTCGGGATATATTTGCTGTCAATCCGCTGATGACTTTGATAAAAGTTCTCGCCAAACGGATTTTGCAGCCGGAAGCCTTCATAGCCGTTCATGACATGGAAGAATTGGTTCAGTGCCGACCAGATGCAGGCACGGGTACTTTCGGCATAGCCCCTGCCGTCGATGAGTTCCCGGAAAGCTAAAGCAGTCATGACCGTCACGCCGGTAATTGGCTCTTCGTCAAGAAAGTCCAGAAACAGATTGATGTATCCCACTTCGCTGCACACCGACTTGACACCCATTCCTTTTCTCAGGCGCAGCAGGGCGTAATACTTCATCATTGTGTTGTATCCCGGCGGCGTTTTTGAAAAGTAGATGCTGACGTCATTGGCATTCTGAGAAACGCTTTTGATGCGCTTTTCACAGACCCATGTATCATCCTCAAACCGGATATGGTCGGATAGGGAGTGCAGAAAATCACGGTAATGTGCAGTTTCCTCTTTACTGTAAAGCTCGTCATAGCGGATACGCAGTGCGGTAGTCATCGGCCCGTCACCTCGCTTTCCCTGATTTTCTGCGTTNNGGTATGCTGCAAACAGGGCGCATTCCCGCCGGTATTCGGCAAACTCCGAATAGTCCGATATACCTTCAGCGGCATAGGTTTTCAGCAGAAGAGCTACCGTGTGCTCCTGTGCCAGGAGCAGCTTTTCCCAATGAGGCAAATATGGTTTGCCGGTGCAAAGGTTTTTGCAGCTCGCGCAATGGTACATCCGGCTTTTGTTGCCACAGGCACCGCCGCAGAGCTTCTTTGTACAGAAGCCCATTTCCACACGGCGGTATCCAAGGCGAAAGTCCACATACAGAAGCCGCCGTTCCTCCTCCGTATATTCGGCAAGTTGTTCCCCGGACAAAAGCAGATCAAACTGCTTTCTGAAAAAGTCGCTGTTCAGCTCCGCCAGCCGGATGGTTCTGACCTCAGCATAATATTTTGCGGCAGTGGAGCGATCAAGATGCCCCAGCTGATAGACGATCTCCTCGACGGCCGCGCCGTTTTCAATCATATTGACAACCAGTGTTTTCCGGCATTGCCGGCTGGTGAAATGCCATAATTGCCCGGATTCATCGCAAAGGTGATGCTTTTTGATCAGCCGGTTGATTTTCACGGTAAAATAACTGACATTCAGCATGGATACCCTGTATCCTTTGTTTTGATGCAGGAACAGATACGGGAGTTCATATTGTTGCCGAAATGTCTCTGTCCTTCTTGCCTGTTCGACGATCAAGCTTCGGAGTTCCAGAGAAATCTGCACCCGGTGATAATCGCCGAGACCCGCTTTGCGCCGCGCTTTCATAACCTTGTACGGGACGAATTTCAGCATTGCGTGTTTCCCCGTACGAGTCTTCTCCAGACAATCCTCTTCAAGAAAAGCCACCTCTTTCGCGCGCATCCCGGTTTCGTTGAAAATGCGAAGCACCAGCGCGTCGGTCTCGCTCAGTTCATTTGCATGGGCGAGCAGTCCANNGTTCCGGCTGAACTTTGACGCATTGACGAACGTGACGCCCTGAAACGGGTCGGAAGACGGTTGCGGTGTTCGGAGCGCATCATCCCGTTCGCCGCCGCACAGATACCGGAAGATCGCTTTGCAGGCGGAAAAGGCGTTCATAATATATATCTGCGGTTTCTTTTCCTCTGACTCCATTGACAACTGCAGCATCTTCACATCGGTTTCATCGATATCTGAAAAGAAATGAAGGCGGGGATTGTTTCGACAAAGCGTGTTGACGGCATAGACAATGGAGGAATAAATGTGGTCGTCTGTGCGGATCGCCCCTGAGAACCGATTTTTCAGGAAGGATTTCACCTCAGTCCGCATGGAAGGCTGCCGGATTTCCGTAAAATCCATCCTCATGTAGTGCAGGGCGACGCCGTGCTTTGCGTAAAGAATCCATTCATCAAGGGACATATCCATCGAAATGTGGTTCTCCGCAACGAACCTGCGGTTCTGTACGCCAGCTTCCTCGTCCACAACGGAATGAATCATATCGAACAAGTCGTTGTCTCCGCCGGGGAAATTGATCCGGCTGCCATCTCCGAAGAGAAAGTAGTAAAGCTTGCTCAGGCTGATCAGTTCCCGGCGCGAAGTATATGCACGAGCCACATTCCGCAAATATGCCCCGGTCTGTTCCGGTATTCGCATCATGTACCGGGATACCCGCACATCTCCCACCAGTTTGGATACAGCCGCGAGTGATTGGGTTCGGGCCATCAGCATCTCAATTTGCGGTGTCCAGTATTCCGCAAACGCACGCTCGGTCAGATCACAGAATATGGCGCTGTTCGGTGTTTCATCAAGGATATACCGGAAATCGTACCGAATGGGATCCTGCTGGCATGCCAGCATACAGTCAAACACGCAGGCATGTCCAATCACTTTGGAGTGCAGGCAGCGTGTGCCGTCCGCCCATTGTGCCGCAAACCGTGCTGCAAAATACGAGTAGCAGTCCAGAAACGCATCTTCAAAGGCCATACCGATTTTGACGAACGCCATCCCGCCGAAAAAGCGGAACATTTCGCATAAGCAGGCGTTACCGTTCCGGTATGCTTGANNGCCCTTCAATTCTCCACTGAGCGGAGGCTGTCACCCGGCCAACCAGTTCAATCATGACTGTCACCGTCCTTTTGGTGGCGTTCATAGGCGGCGTTGGCGATAATTTCGCTGTTGTGATTCATATATGGCATTATGGAATCGACAGACCTCCAGCCGAAAACAAGCATAAATTCCAGATCGGACAGCTTCCGTTCCGGATGAAGCGCGCCGTCCTCCAGCAGATCCATCACCTTTGTGCTTC
>DOWI01000168.1 GCA_003519645.1 Oscillospiraceae bacterium | reverse complement strand
GCAGTGTCCGGAATGATGAGTAACCAGAAATCACTGGAAGTAACCGGGCATAATGTTTCAAATCTCAGCACACAGGGTTACACCCGGCAGCAAGCTATACATGAAACCGCACAAACACGAAATATCGCCAACACCTGGGTTGAAATGGGTTCCTCTATCCAGGAAATAAGACAGATAAGACATACTTTTCTTGATAATATATACCGTAGCGAAGTAAACGGTCTCGGTTATTGGGAGGCTCGAGCTAACGGAGTTAAAGACCTTGAAGCAATCCTGGGAGAGCCTATACTGGACGGATTGCAAAGCACATTGAATGAGTTCTGGGATTCATGGCAGGAGCTTGCGAAAGCACCAGATAGTCTTACGGTAAGAGCCTTAGTTAGGCAGAGGGGCGAATCCCTTGTCTACCATTTAAACCATATGGGATCACAGATAAACAAGCTTCAGGATGACATAAACACCGAAATAATAAAAAGAGTTGATGAAGTAAACAGCATAACAAAAGAAATCGCAAAGCTTAATGTAACCATTGCCTCCGCAGTGGCTTCCGGCAACCGGGCAAATGATTATTATGACACAAGAAACTATTTGGTTGATCGCTTGTCAAAGATGGTTCATGCAGAAATAAGAGAGCATCCGAGTGGTCATATGGATGTTATAGTAGGCGGCTATTATCTTGTCAGTAAGACCAGTCAAACCAATATAGTTACTTCACAGAATGCGGCTCTGTCTCATTTTGTTGTGCCAAAGGTAGAAGGTCTCGATGTGGAGATAAATGTTGGTGAGGGCTCAATTAAGGGTCTTATGGAGGCAAGAGGAAAAGTAAGCGGAGCCAAGGGCAGCTTTGACAACGGTACGCCCAACACAACCGCTGATGTTACATTCGCCGTGGATTTATCAAACACAGATCCGGCGTATCTTAATAATATTAAGGCAAATGCGCAGAGCTACATAAAAGAATTGAAGCACAATGGTCTAAACTACAATCTGCGCCTCATTTCCTATGATGGTACAGGTGTCTTATCAAATGATAATTTCAAAATAGATGAAACGGGCTTTTTAAATGCTTTAAATGGTTTATCCGAAACCACCACAGGGAATGCGGATTTTGGTCTGCTTGTTGATGAGCTTGCCGCAACGTCGCCGTTTCATGAATCAGCTAACAGATATGTTTTTGTATACAGCCAGGAAAGCATTAACGGGGATGGAACGGTTACCTCAAATAATGATATAAACGAATATATTGCAAAGCTGAAAGACAGTGATATAAAGGTTTCGGTTGTTACCGATCCATCACAATTCGAGGATGGTGATCCCCTTGAGTATGGATGGGATGCCATTACCAACGCTACCGGTGGTTCACTGTATGACATCACGACTCCTCCTGCTGATTTTGCAGGGCTTATGACAGAGGCAGCAGCGGACACGGCAGCGGATGTGAATAAGGTTATCGCCACAGTTGACGAGTCCTTGGACATTATTTCCTCTGTTAAAAAAATGCTTAATGCCGTTGTTAGCATTGTTGCAAGAGAGGTAAACCGTTTGCAGTATTCCGGGAAAACCCTGACAGGACAAGACGGCGGACCGTTCTTCACACCAATTGAAGCAAGTCTTCCAATGGAGATGGGAAATATTCAGGTTTCAACATCGGCAAAGGATCTGAATAATATTGTCGCATCACTTACAGACGCCAATGGCGACAATGAGATTGCCCTTAAAGTGGCTCATCTTAGAAACGAAAACCTTATGGTAGGTTATGTTCAGGTTCTCAGTGTGGATGATTATTACCAGAATATAATACTGCGTGTCGGAAATATGGGGCATGATGCTGAGCAAATAGCTAAAAACCAGCTAACGCTTGTTAATGCTGCTGATAATGACAGGCAGGGTATTATGGGGGTTTCCCTTGATGAAGAAATGAGTAATATGATTAAGTTTAAATATGCATACAACGCCGCTACAAAAACAATTAGCGTTATAAATGAGATGCTGGACACATTAATACATCGCACAGGTATTTCGTAAAATAGTACAAAGGGATGCCCGTTTGTTGGAAATAGGAGGAGTGTAACGCATGAACAATACCACATTTTTGGGCTTTGATATAGCCACAAGAGGTTTATATGCAGCCCAGCGGGGACTTACCAATGTAAATCATAATATTGATAACATTAATACACCGGGATATTCGCGCCAGGCATTAACCCAGCAGGCATCAAGACCTATGCTAATGACAGACGGAACGGGAATGCTTGGAACAGGTACGGATGTCACGGGTGTAATAAGAGTAAGGGATGAATATCTTGACACGAAATACCGCAGTGAATCCCAATACCTTGGAGAGTGGGGCGTTAAAGACACATTGCTTGAGGAAATGCAATCAATGTATAACGAGCCGTCAGACAGCGGGTTTAATAAGGTGTTGAATGATTTTTATGATAACCTTCAACAGCTTTCCGTTGATCCATCAAGTCTGTCAACTCGCGCTGCAGTAAAAGAAAAAGCAATTATGGTAGCAAAATACTTTAACAGCGTGGCAGCGCATTTCGAATACCTGCAAAATGACGTAAATAACATTATTTACGCCAAGGTGCAGGAAATAAACTCATTATCTGATCAGATAGCAAAGCTTAACCAGCAAATATACAATTACGAGGTTACCGGCAATGTAGCCAATGATCTCAGAGATCAGCGAGGATATCTCGTTGATAAATTATCGGGGCTAATCAACATACAGGCATATGAAGTGGTGGCCGGAAAGCTCNNGCTGGAAAACTCCCTAATGGTCGTGACGATACGCGTTTTGTGGTTACAATAAGCGGCAAAGCAATTGTTGATCATACCAAGGTTTCCCATCTTTCAACAAAACAACGTGAAACGAAGCTTAATTACGAGGATATTGAAAACCTGTATGATGTGGGATGGGTGGATGGTAATAAGCTGACGATAAGGTCGGGAGAGCTTAAAGGATATATGGAGATCAGGGATGGCAATGACGAACTTAACGGAAGCCCTGATTACAGAGGAATTCCGTTTTATCAGAGAAAAATGAATGAGTTTGTCAGGGTTTTTGCGAGAACCTTTAATGAAGGTGTCATTGATATTGACGGCGATGGTGCTCTTGATAAAGTGAATGGCCATGTGGATGGATACAAACTGAATTCGGTGGCGGGTGATCCGGCAGCAGGTATACGCTTTTTCACGATGAAGGNNAAATCTCGTTGACAGTGCAACCTTTATGCAGGGAGCGGGTTTGGTTATAGATGATCCTCTGACAACGGACAAAAATGAATATTTAGATGCAATGTACAGCCACATCACGGCGAAGAACTTCTCCATAAGCAAGGAAATTGATGAAGATCCGACCAATAATATTGCTACATCAGGTAGTCCGGAACAGTTGGGAAACATTGAAAACCTGCGGTCTATACTTGGCTTGCGTCACAATAAATATATGTTTCNNGACTTGGCTTACGCCATAATAAATATATGTTTATGGAAGGCGGTCCGGAGGATTATATAGAAACAATTATATCAACAATGGGTGTTGACGCACAGCAGGCAGCCACCAACTTAGGCAGCCAAAATATAATGACAAAGCAAATTGACAACAGAAGACAATCCATTTCCGGGGTATCGATTGACGAGGAAATGGGTAATCTAGTTCGCTATCAACATGCTTACGGAGCGGCAGCTAAAATGATTCAAACCTATGCCGAAATATTGGATATATTGGTAAACAGGCTGGGGTTGTGATTTGTATATGCTATAAAAATAACGGAAGAAATTGCTTANNTCAACACACCATTTCAACGAGGTGGGAGTAAAGGATTTTGCTTGCAAAATTCAGCTAGGAGTGCGCTCGGAAAAATGGACGAAAAGATGCGTACGTGACTTTTCGAGTGGATTCCAAGGAACGGTCCGTAATTTTTTGACTCGCCGGATGTTATGTGAAATAGGTACCCGCCACGAAGTTTTTTCAACCAAATGGTTGAAAATTTAGAATAGTTTATTTTCAGAATGGAGTGACATTATGCGCATTACGAACAATATGTTAATCAATAACATGTTATCAAACCTTAATACAAACCTGGACAGAATGAGCCGATATCAAACCCAGCTTGCGACCGGTAAAAAAATTAGTCTCCCATCGGATGATCCTATAGTTGCATCAAGAGCGTTGAAGCTACGCACGGATGTGGCAGAAATAAAGCAGTTCCAAAGAAATGTGGATGACGCAGTTTCCTGGATGGAAATTACCGAAACAACTCTTGCCCAAATGGGCGATGTTATGCACCGGGTGCGGGAGCTTACAGTCCAATCCTCTAACGGTACAACAACACCCGAGGATCTGGATAAAGCTAGACAGGAAGTTGAACAGTTGAAAGTTCAAATGACTCATATGGCTAACACAACTTACGCAGGCAGGTATATTTTTTCGGGATTTAAGACGGACAAGCCTTTAATGGACGATGACGGGGTTTTTCAGGTTGATATTGCCAACAGCGAGCAGATCAATTTTGAAATTGGCATAGGTGATGATATCCATGTGAACGTAACCGGAAGTGATTTATTTAACAATAATACAGATGCGGTAGCCACCGATAAAAGCAGCTTCATACAAACCTTTGACGACCTAATCGCAGCCATGAGCGCAGGGGATCATACCGCTGTAGGCAGCACATTGGCACAAATTGATGCAGATATAAACAATATTCTACGTGTCCGATCGGGAGTGGGCGCCAGAATGAACAGGCTTGAGCTAACAGCCAACAGGCTTGGGGACGACTCCATAAACTTCACAAAGCTAATGAGTAAGAATGAGGATGTGGATATGGCCGAAGCGATTATGAGCTTTTTAAATGAGGAGAATGTATACAAAGCTTCGCTGTCAGCCGGTGCCAAGGTAATTCAACCAAGTCTTGTGGATTTTTTGGGATAATGTAGCAGGAGAGACACGAAAAAGCACGCTTACATCACTATGACTGTTTTTTCACTTCTCTTGCATCTAACGGAACAAAAAATCTACACACTAAATTTTCGGAGAGTATTCCTGCTAAAGCATAAAGATTTATTAAAATACCCCTAAGCTCCCTGCCTCAGAGCGTATTTTTAGCCCTATGGGCTAATAAACGCGTGTCCTGGGAATAAATCGATTTCTGCTTCAGTGGGGCTTCAATCCCCCACTTCTAAGTTATCGTCTTCGTGGCAGGAGAAGTGCAGGTATCAACGGCTCTCATAATTTCGTTATAAAGGTTTTGCAGTTCCGGCAATAAGCTTTCTGTAGCTTTGCTATTGCGAGCATAATCAATAATTCTGCTGCATTCCTCAAGAAGCATAGTTGAATTAATTCCGGCAGGTGTGTTTCCAACACGTCTTTCAAAGTTACCACGATAAATCTTATAAAGAATTTCTTTTTCTATGTTAATTCCCTTAATTGTCATCCCTCTGCATATGAATTCGTCATTGGTCTCAAGAAATCTCCTTGTAGTATCGATATACACAAGATTTTCGCTGATACCGTTGTCGGAACCGAAGATTATCCTATCTTGATACTTTATGAAGAATTCACGCCATTTTTCAGGGTTTTCAGAAAAGCTCCCATACATTTCAATTCCGGGAGTAATGTCATAACAAACACCAGCCCATCTGTCCAAAAATTCTGAAGCTCGTTCAATACTTTCTTCACCCATAAAAAAGAAGTGTGCAAAGGTTACTTTCAACTTTGGAAACTTGCGAAGGAATCCGGAAACCTCTCTGTACAATGTATTTTTTGATACGAAAGAACCGTCAGTGTAAAGCCAGCCTTCATTTTTGGCCCACTCGGGTGCTTTTTCCGCATCCCAGAATATTTTAGGATCGCCGACATGGAATGTTACAGGTATACCTTCGGATTCAAGATATGAATAATATTTATCATATATAGGTGAATCCAATGGTAAACCGATCTTTTTCCGAGTGTCAGGCTTTCCTTCCAGCATCTTCATTCCATCAAATCCAAGCTGTTTAAGTCTTAAGGTCTGCTCAAGCAGCTCCTGACCATTTGTTGTTTCACCACTTTCGGGATAAGTCAAACCCCCAAACGCATAAATTTTTCCCGGATATAATACCTTAGATAAAGCACAAAGCAGATTTTGTGAAATATTCGATATACCTGTACAGTTAAGGCTCATAACAGCAAGCTTATCAATATTGTATTTATAAGACGAATCAACAAGCCGTTTTATACTTTCTGAATTAACTAAATGCGTATGGCTGTCAACTATTCCAATCGCTTCGGACATATCAACCAACCCTTTCTAAATCTTATTTAACTTAAAATAACGGAAGAAATTGCNNCAAGCTATATTTTCAACACACCACAACGAATTATCTCTATTGCTGTTCTTAATTTTATCACATGGATACTATATATGCCATGCAAATTGAACTTCTTTTTTTGTCATAAACTTAGGGTAAAAGCATACAATGAATTAAATAAGGACAGGCACAGATAAAAGCTCAGATAAATATACAACAGAAAAAACAGGGGGTAGGAATGAAAAACGAAAGCGATATGATGAATCGCATTCAAAATGAAATAATACCATATCTTCCCTTAAGCCTAAAAAAAGGACTTCATAAGCTTGACAAGTCAATTCTTTTTGCGACTGAAGAAATACGCCTACGAGTAGAGAGACCTGTTATGATTCATTCTGGTGGAATAGATGGATACATAAACGTTAATGGAAATTTCCGCCGTGAACCTCATGGTGCTTTGGTGGTTTCAGCGGAAGACCTGACTGAAACAGTATATAAAATATGCGAAAATTCTTGGTATGCATATCAGGACGACATAAATAAAGGATTTATAACAATAAAAGGCGGTCATCGTGTGGGCTTAATTGGGACGCCGGTTTTGGATGAAGGGAAAATAATAAATATACGAGATATTTCATCGGTAAATATACGAATAGCAAGAGAAGTTAAAGGATGCGCAAAAAATGTAATCAAATTCCTTATAAAAAATAGCATCGATATATACAATACATTAATTATATCACCACCGGGGCTTGGTAAAACAACTCTTTTAAGAGATATAATAA
>DOWI01000330.1 GCA_003519645.1 Oscillospiraceae bacterium | reverse complement strand
AAGACACCGCCCTTTCACGGCGGTAACACGGGTTCGATTCCCGTCCGGGTCACCACATTTGGGCGCATAGCTCAGCTGGTTAGAGCGCCTGCTTCACACGCAGGAGGTCAGGGATTCGAGTTCCTTTGCGCCCACCAAACGTGAATGCGCCCAAACCCCGCACCACTCCTCATTTTTGAGGATTTGGTGCGGGGTTTGTTTTGTAAAAAATTACTGTAGCATTACGTTTGTATACCGTTATTTGCCTCACATATATGGTTAATTTCGGTTATATTATTAATGGCTATTTACTAACTCGAATAATTGCTGTAAATACGAATATTTACGGAGGGTAAACGATGTTTAGGTATGGGAAAAGGGTTCTTATGGTATTCGCCGCAATATATATCGGAATGATGGCGGCTGCATGCGATGAAAAAGATCCAAAAAAGGAAAGCAATTCAAAGGGCAAAACTACCACTACCGCGGCAAGCAAGGATGAAACATTCGGGCTGAATGAAACCGCTGTATTTTCAGATTTAAAAATCGCCGCCATCGAGATTAAGGCAAGTGGGGGCTCTGAGTATAATAAACCGGGTTCAGGTAATGTCTTTGTGGGAGTAAAGTTCACGATTGAAAATATCTCAAACCAGGATCAGATCATAAGCAGCATCCTACTGTTTGATGCCTATGCGGATGATGTCAAATCCGATTTATCGATTACTGCTTCAATGGAGTTTAACAGCAAAACACTGGATGGAACCGTTGCTCCAGGAAAAAAATTAATCGGTTATTACACCATGGAGCTTCCCACTACAACCAAAATGATAGAGCTTAATGTTAAATCGGATTGGCTCAGCAATGCCAAAGCCAAGTTTGTTCTGGATATGCCAAAGTAATTGTGTTCTTAAAACAAATCATATAAAGCCGCTCCATTTTATGAAACGGAGCGGCTTTGCTATTTATCATATATTACTGCGTTTAAGCAATCCTTTTAAACTCATCCAAACCGTCTTTTACCAGTGCTATGGTACGATCATATGATTTTTTCGCATTATCAACCCCGTTCTCGCTGTTTTGAAGCCCTAGATCCTGTTTCCAATCCAGCTTTTTGTCAAGCGGCACGATCTGAAACACATCCCGGCCGTTTTTATCGTAAAGATGAACCCAGGTAGGCAAAGCATCCAGCCCGGTGACCTTAACCATACCGTCGCTGTACTTGGAGAAGGTGGCTGTAAACAGGATACCGTCTTCGGTATGACCGGTTTTAATGCTTGCACGGTAAATACGCTGATTTGAAACGGCATTTCCAGTTGAATAAAGACAAACGATTTGGTTTCCATCTTTTGATTTGAGTATTTCAAGGGGCTGGATCACGTGAGGATGCCCGCCGATTATCACATCAACATCGAGATCACATAGCTTTTGCGCAATCTTCTTCTGTGTATTGTTCGGCTTTAGTTTATACTCAACACCCCAATGTATAAACATAACAATTGCCTCGGCGCCCTCATCCTTCATCTGGTTTATACTTGCTGCCGCCTGGTTATAAAATCCGTCCAAATCCTGATAATGAAATGAATTTACAAGCGGGGCGGCATTAACATCTAATGCTACATTGAGATATCTAACCCCGTCTTTCCTGCGGCTTTCATAGGTGTAATTCATAAATCCAACCTTTATGCCGTTAATATTCTTGATTAAATACGGCTTATCCCCGCTGGTACTCCTTGTGCCTGTAAAATCCATGCCTTTTTGCTTCAACACATCAGCAGTCCGGAGAATTCCCGACAGCCAGCTGTCATTGGAGTGGTTGTTTGCCGTCAGCAGCATATCAAATCCGGCGTCCTGCGTCGCATCCACAATGGCATCCGGACAATTAAAGCAGGGATATCCGCGATACGGGATTTTATCACCCGCCAGCGTTACTTCAAGATTGGCAACCGCAAAGTCTGACTTTTGAACATAGGGTTTTAAATAGGTGAATATGTCGCTGAAATCATACGTGTCGTTGGCCTTGTTATAGTTGTTTGTCAAAATGGGATCATGCATCAAAAGATCGCCGGTGACTGATACAGATGCGGTTGCGGTGACATATGGCTGATTGGTTGTCGATGATGTCCGAGATTCTGACCGAGAAGTTTCCTCAGCCGATACGGTCGAACCCTCCCCGCCGGTGGGTACCGTTGTTCCTGCTTTGTTACAGCCTGCGGAAGACAGCGTCGGAATCAGAATTGCAGCGGTTAATATGATTGCTTGGATTTTATTTTTCATGATATCCATGCCCTTTCAATCTTCCCTGCTTATCATTCTTTGCTTTCCATGGATGTATCGTCGACGTACTCCAGAATATCGCCAGGCTGGCAGTCCAGAGCCTTGCAAATGGCGTCCAGCGTAGAAAAACGAATGGCGCGTGCCTTGTTGTTTTTCAGAATCGAAAGATTGGCAAGGGTCACGCCCACCTTATCAGACAGCTCGGTCAGCCCGATTCTGCGCTTTGCCATCACCACATTCAGATTTATATTAATTGACATCCTGAACCGTCCTTCCCAAAGATATAAACCTGCCAAGCTACGATATATCAGATGGTCATATCGTTCTCTTCCTTAAAAGCAATCGCCTGCTCGAATAACTGGGCAAATACAAATAGGATTAAACCGACAACAGAAAAGGTTACAAATACAACCACCATAAAAAACTTGGTTACTATGAATACAGAGATGAAATAGAACGCTGCAAGGATCAGGCATTCGATCCCAATGATGCGAAGGCGTCTGACCATTTCGCAGACAAAAGGGTTGCCTTTGTTAATAATATGGAGAATGGCGCGTGCCTGCCATAATATCAAAATCGCCATGACACCTGAAATCAGCAGCACGACAAGATATTTCTCATACCAGAGCCTGGGTTCTCCGGGATAATGAAGGGTAACGGCAGGTATGCTCCACGGCAGCGTTATGGTAAGCCCCAAAGCAACCAGCATAAGCATGGATAGGGTGTATTCAATAAAAAGGCTCAGCCAGCTTTTTCCCAGAAATTTCATGACTTCACGTCCTTTACAGCCGCTAATTAATGATCCGCGGCAAGCTGCGGGGTCTTACGCCCAGAAAACTGATATAAATTTTGGCAGCTTTCCTCCCCGATTATACAGCAATTTATAGGGCAGGTCAATGTTATAAAACCAAAAACGCTGCCCTCTCCCTGTAGACGTCAATCTCAAGTAAAAATGGTGACAACTCCTTGAGATTCGTCTTAGGAAAGGGCAGCGATATCCTTGGTATATTCTTTATCCTGCAATCAGGATACTTTGTTCATATCTTTCTCAAGCTGTTTGGGAGAACATTTCTTTTCAACCGCTTTGTCCAGCTTAAATCCTTTTTCGAGCTCTTTAACATAGTCTTTAATCTCTTTATCAAACGCGTCATATTTGGCGCTTAAAATAACCCGTTTGCGGCTGTTTTCAAACTTATATTCGGTGTCCTTGGGATTAATTCTGTAAACCAGAGCGGCGGTGTTGGTTGTACCGTTACTTTTATATTCAACAATCTTCGCCTCACCAACCTTGACCGACCGGACAGCCTTAACAAGATTCTCGTCATCCTGGCTTGCGTCCAGCGTCATAAGGTTGGAATCTGTTTCGGTTTCCTCTTGATTATCCTTCTCATTGTCGTCGGAATTAGATTTGGTGGTGGTTGTAGTAGTGGTTGTGGTTGTGGTTGTGGTGGTTGTGGTTGTGGTGGTTGTCGTGGTGGTTGCAGATGTGCCGGCAGTCGTTGTGGTTGTGCTGCCCGTGGTTTCGGTGCCGCTTGCAGCCTCCTCATCGGCCTTATACTTCTCAATCACCTTGTCAAAGTCCTGATTTGATGTAAATGAATCGAGATAACCTTTCAGTCTTTTCTTGACTTCGGTGACCCCTTTTTCATCAAGATCCGAGCCGTTTTCATCGGTAAGCGGAATCTCAATCGTCTTATAAGTCATTATGTTTTTATCGTAATAGGTCTTTATATCAGCATCGCTCATTGCGCGCTTTCCGCCCTTGTCATATAAACCGTAGAACAGAGTTGTCTCATAATAGGAGAGCGCCTTGTTGACCTTGCCGAAAGTTTCCTTGTTAAAGCCCATGGAAACCAAGGCTTCAGAGGAAACCGAGCCCATATAATCATCAAACGCCTTCTGATCCTCGTCTGATAACTTGGTTATTTTATGTTCCTCCATTTTATCAGCAATTGCCTTCTGACGGAGGATTGTATCCTTGGTCAAGCGCTTGATATAATCCTCAAGCTTCAGCTTTTCGGCGTCATCTCCCTCGCCATAGGCCAGCTCCTCGCCCCACACATCCTGCCCGCTCTGGGCGTAATAGCCAAGGCCGCTATAATTAAACGTCATCTGGTATGCATTGAAAAGATATGCAATATATTCAGCAGTGGTGATCTTGGTTCCGTCATCGAAGGTGGCGGCATATTTCGGTGTAGAGCATCCGGAAATCATCAGACTGCCCGAAAGAACCGCAGCACTTAAGGCAAAACAAGCCAAACCCTTTAGTTTATGTGGCAATTGGCGCAGACGCATAATAACATCCTCCTATGTGAAACATATGAATTTGATACAATAATCGTTAAAACATTATACAATGCTTGCATACTCTTTGTCCACACTAAAATATCGCTTACAATAAATTGCCGGCTCAATAATTTATACGTTTAGGATAATGGTGTTAATTTCCATCGAAATATGGCTTGTATGTTGAAAACCCGGTGGAAAGTGGGTAAAACTTTCTGTATATTTCAAGGTTTTGATCATTTTTATCTGAAAACATACAGATCAGCCGTATATTTCGTGGTGCAACTCCAGAATGGCCGCCTTGGGATCCTTTAATTCAACAACCTCCATGACATAGGTTGTGCCGGGAATCGGAACACGCGGCGTATTGCATTTTGATCGTTCCGGAACATGAAACTCTTTAATTTCATATCCCAAATAGGAAGGTGCATTCATGATATAGCCCAAAAATTCGGTTCTTTTCATATTGGTGCTTGCTTTGGATAACACCTTGTCCAGTGTACCCATCATGGTAAGCCGATCCATGTTTTTGGCCTTTTTCATCAACGCCTTGAGAAGGGTGCGCTGGCGCGAGGTTCTGCCCCAGTCGTCCCCTATTTTTCTGATGCGGACATAATCAAGGGCTTTTTTCCCGTTGAGATGGTAGCTCTTTGCCACGTTTCCTACCTTTACAATTTCAGCTTCCCTTTCGGTAAGCTCGATATCCACTCCGCCCATAGCATCAACAATCGATGAAAAAGCTGAAAAATTTATCGCAACAAACCGGTCAATTTTTAATCTGTAATTCTCCTCGATGGTTTGCTGCAAAAGTGAAAAACCCCCGAAACGGAATGCGGCATTCAGCTTATTGCGCTCCCTGCCCGGAATGCTGACATAGGTGTCACGCAGCAGGGAGATAAGCTTAATGGTTTTGGTATGCTTGTTGATTGAAACAATAATATTGGTATCGGAGCGCCCGATATAATTATCCTTACGATCGGTTTCCACCCCAAGAAGAAGAATATTTGTTATAACCTTGGTGTTCCCCTGCACCGCTATATCATCGACTGATTCAGACAGATCATTGATGGTGATGGGATCATCCGGAACAATTCCGGCTACACTCGGGTCAATGGCTTCAGATTCATCAATGTCGGTAACGCTGCCAAAGCTCTCATTCTCTGTATTCACAAAGTTAACCAGTCCGAGAAGATACAGGGTATATACAAACCCTCCGACCATAACAAGCGTAACCACAATCAGAGAAGTAATAGCGGCAACCGCAAGGCGGCGGCGTTTTTTTCGTGATTTCCTTCGAGTTGCTTTCGAAGAACCCATCATTTTAACCTCTTTCCCCCATTTTTCTTCGGGGCGGTGATATCATGCTTTTAGATAATCTATCCATTGTAAATAAACTTATGCAGCTCGGTAACCGCATGCGCGGGATCTTTCAGATACAGAACTGAGCCAAGACCGAATTCAGGAGCCGAGCGGTACTCTCCGTTGGGAGGCAAATGGAACGTTTTATCCATAGTATAACTAAAATACGTGGAAGAATTAAAAACAAATCCTGTTAATTCATTTGCCGAGATATTGGTATCTACTTTGGGCAAAAACGCGTTGAGGATTGAGTTAAGGGTTCCGACACTCATGCCCTTGGCTTTTTTAAACATAGCGGTCAGCATCTTGCGCTGGCGGTCGGTTCGTCCGAAATCGCTGTCCAGCTTGCGTATCCGTGCATATGCCAGCGCTTTCCCCCCGTTGAGATGATAGACCTTGGCGGTTGTACCGACTTTGATCCACTTGGCCTCGGCGGCAGTCAAATAAATGTCAACCCCGCCAAGCTTGTCAATGGTTTCGGTAAACGCAGTGAAATTAACAGTGATGTATTGATCTATCTTCAGGCGGAAATTTTGCTCCACTGTTTTGGATAGCAAGTCAAAGCCGCCGTATGCATACGAGGCGTTGAATTTAGCATAATCATCCTTGCCGTCATTGTTTCTGTCGCGACCGGGAATGGTCACCAGCGTATCGCGAAGCAGCGATGTCAGCTTGATCTGCTTGTTTTTGGAATCAAGTGTTAGTATAATATTGGAATCTGCAAGACCCACAAAATTCTTTCTGCGGCTGTCGACACCGATTAGCATATAGTTTTTTATGTTCTTGGTGTTACCCCGCACAGGAATTTCGGCAACGCTTGCGGCGCCCTCTTCAATCTCTTTATAATCGTCAATTGCCTCATAGCCGGAATCAACCTCGTCAGGCAATGAGTCGACATACGAAACATCGTCGGCGGAATCGCTTCCAATAATATCAAACAAATGCAAGATATAAAACCCTGTGCCGATAAAAACAAGTGACAATACACTCATCAATGAAATCGCTGTAATAACCAGTCCATTAACCGTTTTGCTGTGTGGCTTGCGGCCTCTCGTTTTCCGAACAACGGCAGCATGCGCTGTGGCGGAATTTGGGACCTTTTTCATGTGAAGACCTCCATACAACATAAAACAGTATGTTAATATTCAGACGGAATCCTGAAAAATTGCACCCGCATGCAGCAGGTGCAAACAAGATTTAATTATAATATCACAGCAGCATGCAAAAAGCAAGAATCGGCAGCGGTTACACACCATAGCAGACCCACTGTTTACAAAAGATTAATAAATACATTTTTGGGACTATTTTGTCATGACTGTTTTGTCATGACTACTTTGTCATATAGAGTACACCAAGGGTATTGGGTCCGCAGTGGGAAGAGATGGTGCATCCGGCGCGCGTCACAAGTATTTCCTTAAACATATTCATCTTTTCCACTTGGTCCTTAACCATTTTGATCCTCTGCTCCGAAATGCCCGAATGGGTGATAAATACCCTGTCCTCCTTGACGTCGCCCCGCCCGGCAAGCTGATCCTGAACATATTGCAGCAGTGCCTTATCGAGAGAACCGCGATATTTTTTCCCGACACCCATGGTTCCGTCCTGGTTATGCACCTCGATGCAGGGCTTAAGCTGAAGCATATTGGCACCCAGCATCTGCAAAGCAGAGCAGCGGCCGCCCTTATATAAAAACTCCAGTGTATCAATTACAAAGCTGGCATGTATATGGGACGTCAGCGCCTGAACTTCTTTTGCAATCAATACCGCCGGCATACCTGCTGCAATTCGCTCGGCAGCCTCAATTACAAGATGCCCCGAACCGGTGGACAGGCTGCGGCTGTCTATTACATATACACCCGGCAGCTCCTGCGCTGCCAAGCGGCAATTATTGTATGTAGCCGAAAGCCCATGCCCGAGAGTTATATGGATAACCTCAAACCCTTGGTCAGTCCACTTGCGGAAATATTCAATATATTCCACAGTATTAATTGCGGCGGTCTTTGGCAAAATCCTCTTTTCATGATAAACTTCATAGATGCGGTCGGGTGTCAGATCGACACCGTCAGCATATGTTATGCCCCCAAGAATAACATGAAACGGATAGTAGTGAACAGAATATCTCTGCTTCAGCTCATCCCCAAGATCACACGTGCTGTCAGCACTCAAAATTATACCCTTACTCATCATTTATCCTCCGATCATAGCCGGTCCGGCCGAATATGGACGGAGGATAAATGATGAGTAAGG
>DOWI01000433.1:271-3679 GCA_003519645.1 Oscillospiraceae bacterium | reverse complement strand
AAAGGATACTCATACTAACCTCCTTATTCTTTCTCCGATAAGATTGATAGCGCGCTCTTGGAATTTTTTAAAAACGTGGAGAACGCCACACTCAAAGCATAGCAGATGAAAAATGCATAAACTCCAAGTGTAGCAAGCTGCGTCGCCCCCTCACGGGCATACCATACCGCAGCAGCAGGCAGCGTACCAATGAGAAGCAGCAAAAGTTGTTCACCGAAAATCGTGGCGAAAATGCGTCGCTTATGTGTACCCATGCTACGCATTAGTGCGATATCCTCACGGCGGCTGTTGACAGCAAGGAAACCGGTGATAAGTCCTAATATACATATAATCACAAGGAGCACGGGGTAGAGAATTTCTAAATACTTGCTACGCTGTGTGATGGAGCTGAGTGTTTCGTTGAACTGTGCATCTTCAATCACGACACATATGCGGATATTATTGATCATGGAGGGACCTGAAAAGCCTTCTGTATCAAGAATGTCCTTCACCCGGCCTAAAACTTGGGGGTCGCTGATTTTAAACGTCAACGAAGAAATATATTTGATGTCCAGCATTATATCGATTATCTGCTGCTGTGTAAATGTGTGGTTACTATACATGCTGTAGTAATCAGATGCCGCATTAGCATAATAACCGGTTTTGATGGTGAAGTGGTTATATGGGAGTTCGTTGAGGGAAGATTGTGCAGGGTTTAAAGCGCCCATCGGTAGTGGGCAGTAGATATTGTTTTGGTTTGCTACACGGGTAAAGCTTCCTACAACCAGCATATCCATGCCGATAAAGTACTGATAATCAGAAAGACAATTTTCTACATAGACGCGTATGGTATCACCCGGTTCTATTCCGTGCTTGCTCATGAAATGAGAAGATACAATGCATGGTAGTTCTTCCCATTCACGGCTCGAAAAACGAGCTTCATCCCATTCCGTCATGAAATCAGCACGAAATTCGTCGAAATAGAACTCAGGGGCATATCTCACCGAATCGGTAAATACGACGTTCGGCTCATATAAAAGGGTGTCGTTTAGAAATTCTAGCTCAAAGGGGTTACTCGGCGTGGGAATAGGCTTAACATGGCCTACGGAACCATCCTTATGCATCAAAATGCCAAGATAGCTATAATTTAAGGTATATGTATAAGCTATATCATTTAGCTGATCTATATTTACAAGCCTTCGGGCAAGAGTATTTCGGATGCTCAGCCTGTCCGAAAACTTTCCGTTCATCTGTGCACAATATCCTAAAAGCTCTGTGTTCTCATAAAGCGCTTTCTGCGCCGTTCTGTAGGATGCAAGGGTTGCTTGAAGCGAGGATACGAAAAGTAGTGTCGCCGCGCAAAGCACCGGAACTAAAAGAGATCTCACGCTACCGCGCCTTATGGAGAGTGTAGCGTGGCGAAGCGCACCCGACAGTGCAACCGAGGATTTTTTTGGAGATCGGGGTACCCATACGCGCATCCTAGCTGTAACCAAACGCCCGCTCACCGTTCTTTCTGCAAAGTAGAGGCAAAGGGCAAGGGAGATGAAAAAAACTCCAATACCGACTGCAATGGCAAAGCCGTACGACAGCATCACAACTGGTGTAAATCCCTTAGTTATACCTCTAAATCCGTCGCTGTACCGTATATCCACCACTTGCAGCTCAGAAACAAACTCATAAGCATATTTTATCAAATTCTCAGCGTATCGCATTCCTGTC
The DNA here is from genome assembly GCA_003519645.1 of Oscillospiraceae bacterium. The sequence continues at coordinate 1,978 of DOWI01000433.1, read as the reverse complement.
AACATGCCCGCAGAAATAGCTATAAGCGCAATAAAGCTTACACCAACCATCAGATAGAGCCGTACTTCAACTTTTTTCGCACCAAAGCAGCGCATAATCCCAACGGCGTCCCTCTGACTATCTGTAAAGATATAGGCAAAGAAGGCCAGCACCGCAAGCGTCACAACAAAGGCAATGATAGAAAGTGCTGCTGCAGCACTTTGAATAACCTTCAACGCATCAGCTATAGATTGATAGCCTTGGTCATAAACGGCAATGAATATACGCTCGGGGAGCAGAGGCTTAATTTGAGAAAGAAAAGTATCAGCAGTGCCGTTTTTGATGGTTGCCTGACCAAGATCGTACAAATAACGTACGGGGCGTGCTGAATTAGAAGCAGGCGTTGTGTAGACGTTTTGGTAATACTCTTCATGGTAGTTGACAATACCTACAATGGTATATGTCTCCTTGCGGGACATTTTATCACCCAAAGCGTACATTGTAGCACTTTCATCATCAGGCAGTTGGATAGTCAATTCATCGCCTACATTTGATTCAAGATCCTTGGCAATAGTTTCGGAGATTACACATACCTTTGCGCCTTCTTCAGCTTCTTGCCTTGTAAACAGACGTCCTGAAATGGGTTGCAAATAGTTTTGATGGAATTCCTCAAGATCACCAAGCTCCTGCACACGACAGACTGTTAAGGAACTGTTCATGGCGGTATAATATTTTGCAATTGCATTATAAATATTATTCTCATCTGCATGCAGGGCTCCGGTAGATTCTATTTGCTGAACTGGTTTAATCGCTGCGCAGTCTATACCCGCTTGCTGGAAAATCCAGCTATAAAAGGNNGAGAGCTGAACAGATAAGCCATTAGTGGCAGCCCTATGATTTAGCGCATGAATAACATAAGTGGCGTTAGGATCAGGCACAAACCCAAAATCTTCCGGTTTGTTTTGAATAAACACTGCATGTCCTTCCGCATAAGAGCGGAAAGAGTATAAGCTTTCTACCAATTTACCATAATAGGGGCTATCCTTTGCATATTGTCTGAGCCCCGTTACAATAAATACGCAAGGAAAACTGTATTCGGGATTCCAAGCTGTGGAAACATAGCCAGCCGCAGAACCCATAACAACATCCGAGGGCTGCCAGAGGAGTACATTTTCGTTTGCGGCGATTGCGTCAAAATCAATACTCGCAATATCTGCAAGCATGGCTTCGCTTTTACTTCCCTTGTTTGAACCATAATCCTCTAGGTACTCCATGGTGATTACAGTAGTGTAGTTTGCTTCGCAATCGCGTAGCATGGCAGCACTCCCCGCCCATGTATTGACACCTAGATACAAAAAAGCCGTTGCCACCGCAATTAAAAGTGCGAAAAAAACAGATTTTACTGGTGTGCGGAGTACACTTTTTATGCTATTGCGAAAAATCATACGCTATCCCTCCCTGAGGTTGTGAACCTCATTGTTACTGGCATAGAAGGTGTTAATTCAAATGGATAATGTTATTTTGTACACAAAAGATGGAACTTCAAATTCCATACAATATTTGCGCCAACATATCGAAAGCAGATTATCTGCGGAAAAAAAGTATATAAAAGTATATATTAGTAGCACATGAGGTCTCTTATAGTAAGATAGCTTCATCACATATGATATGAGGTAAGTAGCCTAGGGGAATTTCACCTCCAGGCAGCTTGCTGTTTATGTATCTTTT
>DOWI01000433.1:0-140 GCA_003519645.1 Oscillospiraceae bacterium | reverse complement strand
TTAGGTCTCATCAGTGTGTACCTATTAATCGTGGCATTTTGAAATAGTCTCATTGAAGGTTAAATTATTGCCTTCAATGAGGATGGGGATACCATCCGCCAGTTCTTGAAGCACCTAGGGCTTTGGCTTCCCGGGAATCA
>DOWI01000092.1:2846-6003 GCA_003519645.1 Oscillospiraceae bacterium | reverse complement strand
TGACTCCTGATATAAGAACATCGCCATTTCTAGCTTTTTTTAGTTTTTTAGCTAAGCTAAGTGAAACGAAAGATATTGTTTCTTTAGCACTTGTTCCATAATAAGTATAAATTTGACCATAATGAATACATGGAAATCCTTTATCAGTAAAATCAGACTTTTGCAATCCGCTTCCTCTTATTAATTCTCCAACTTCCCCAAGTGCCACCCTCGGCACATCGTCGCCAAAGGTGAGCAGTTCATCTCTATAATATTTATATTGTTTTTTTCTCGCTGTAANNGTAAGCTCCGCTGTAAGCTCCGTAAAAGTATCTAGGATACGGACAATTTCTTGCTGCACAGGTAAGGGGGGAAGGGGGATAACAAAATTTTCAATACTTGATATATAAACATGTGGTATTCCTCCACCTGTTTTAGTGGCAAATATTTTATCCTGCATATTAGACAAACAATAGTAAATATACTTAGTGAGATTACCTTCCTTTTCTTTTATTGAAAAAGCATCACAAACAAATATGGGCTCATTCCAATATTGAACATAACCGGCACCAACTCCGCTCCCTGCAACAGTGATTGTTTCATTTTCTCTGTTGTAGCTATCACAATAAAATGCAGGTTCTGTTCCTCCAGATATTACTGGATAAATACCCTCTGTTGCATTTTTCTTTGTAAGTGATGTGCCTCGTTGCATTTCTGTTACATCTTTTAATTTTCGATATTCCACCCCCTCAGGGCAAAGCTCGGCTATCAATCTATCAAGTTTGCTCATCATGTTCACCCGCCTCATTCCACAAATCACAGACCATTTCTGACGAAACCCATTCGGTTATGTATTCAGATTGGTCGTTCACACAAATAACATCTTCTTTATGCAGCGTTTTGCCGTCGCCATTCATCGCCCACCGGCAAGATAAGCAAGTTTTCCTTGCGCTATTTTCTTGTATAATATCCAAGGCGTTTTTTCCAGTTTGCATATCAACAAAATCCACATGATATTCCTTTTTACAAAACTCTAAAAAACTTTTTGTGTCAATCATCGCTCAGTGCCCTCAATCTCCGCAATAATCTTATCAATCTTTCGGCGGAGTTCTTCCTCCCGTGCGACAATCTCTTTAATCTCAGCATTAAGGACGGTAATATCAATTACCTCGCGGGTGTCCTCCTTTTCCACATAGGTGGAAACCGAAAGGTTATAATCCCCCTCTGAAATTTCACTGTTAGGCACAAGGCGGGCAACATAGTCCACGTCTTTACGATTTTTGTAAACATCAAGAACGGTTTTGATATTTGCCCGCGTCAGTTTATTGGAGTTTGTCACTTTTATAAATTCATTGGTAGCGTCAATAAACAAGGTGCTGTTTTCGCTCTTGGACTTTTTCAGCACCATGATACAAGTCGCAATGCTTGTTCCATAAAAGAGATTGTCCGGCAATTGAATGATTGAGTCCACAAAGTTATTATCAATTAGATATTTTCGGATTTTCTGTTCCGCTCCGCCGCGATAAAGAATACCCGGAAAACAGACAATTGCCGCTGTTCCGCTGGTGGCAAGCCACGAAAGGGAATGCATAATAAAGGCAAGATCTGCCTTGCTTTTGGGCGCCAGCACCCCGGCGGGGCTGAATCGGGGGTCATTTATTAAAAGCGAGTTGGCATCGCCGTCCCACTTACTGGAATAGGGGGGATTGGAAACAATGGCTTCAAAGGGTTCGTCATCCCAATGGAGAGGGTCGGTCAGGGTATCGCCATGACAGATATCGAATTTATCGTAATCAATATCGTGCAAAAACATATTAATCCGGCAGAGGTTGTAGGTGGTGATGTTGATTTCCTGTCCATAAAAGCCTTGGCGAACGTTTTCTTTACCCAATATCTGGGCGAATTTCAGCAGCNNTAACGAGCCAGAGCCGCAGGCGGGGTCATACACTTTGTTGACCTCTGTTTTGCCTACCAATGTCAGGCGGGTGAGAAGCTCCGATACCTCTTGCGGAGTATAATATTCGCCGCCGCTTTTACCGGCATTGCCCGCGTACATACCCATCAAAAACTCGTAGGCATCGCCAAATGCGTCAATGGTGTTGTCCTTATAATCGCCCATCTTCATATCGCCAACACCGTTGAGCAGCTTAACAAGCCGCTCGTTCCGTCTGGCAACCGTTCCGCCGAGTTTATTGCTGTTTACATCTATATCGTCAAACAAACCCTTGAAATTTTCTTCGCTGGGTGTGCCTTGCGCAGAGCCTTCAATATTCTTAAATATCCGCGCCAATGTTTCGTTTAAGTTTTCGTCAGTTGCGGCATGGCTACGCACATTAACAAACAATTCACTGGGTAAAACAAAGAAACCTTTGGTTGCCACAAGGTCGGCACGGGCCTGCTCAGCCTCATCGTCCGATAATTTTGCGTAATCAAAGGTGTCGTCACCTGCTTCATGCTCCCCGGCATTGATATAAGCGGTAATATTTTCGGATATGTAACGGTAGAAAAGCATCCCTAGTACGTATTGTTTGAAATCCCAACCATCCACGCTGCCGCGCAAATCGTTTGCAATATTCCATATTGTACGGTGAAGTTCTGCACGCTCTTGTTCTTTACGGTTGTCCGCCATATTTATTTATCCTCACTTTTGTATTGTTATGGTTGTCTTTGTTCGCAATCCGAGATGTCCGTTTTTTATTATTCCTTCTCCGGCACAATCTCCATAATATCTTCAATACGGCAGTTAAGCGCCGTGCAAATTCGAACCAATGTGTTGGTGGTAACGCTTTTGTTTTGATTCAGATTGGACATGAGCGAGGGGCTGAGGTTGGCAGCTTCCTTCAAATCGCGCTTTTTCATATCTCTGTCGATCAGCAGTTTCCATAGTCGTTTATAGCTGACACCCATGCTTTTCGCCTCCTAGATTTTCCAATTAATTAGCAATATTATACCATAATGCACACTAAAAAACAATAAAAAAATACATTTTTCGATATTTTGACAAAGAATAAAACAATCCGTTTTCAACAATGTTTTTTCTAAACCCATCCCTGATTCTCAAGTGCTGTTCGCAAGAGAGCCACCGCACGGCGAGCGTTATCGTCTACTGCTTGTATTTTACCGATGTGCAGTCGGGCGGCGAGAACCAGTTTTGGCGTTGGATCTGTTTCTCTAAAGC
>DOWI01000092.1:0-2824 GCA_003519645.1 Oscillospiraceae bacterium | reverse complement strand
CGATATATTCGGGACTGTCGTAGATACTGCCGATTCGCTCAATTAACTGCAAATAATCCCCATCATCGTCCCGGTTTCCGCGGGTAAGGCTTTCGCTGTAGCGAAACAAGTCGCCATGCTGAATATGCTGCAAGACTTCCTTTTCGGGCAGTCCTGTTTTATCTATGGCTGCTTGAAGCCGCTCCGCTGGGGTGGCTTCTGAGATTTCACCCATGATGGCCATGATGCTGCGCAGATTATCATAATCGTATTCGCCCGCACAGGTGACGCCCGAGCTCAGTCGAATATAATCATGCACCGCCGCATCAACATGCTTTTGCGTAAAAGTAAGCAGGCTTGCGCCAATCTCTGGGTTATATCGATCAATCTGCGTTAAAAGAGTTGTAATGATGGTCTGCTTGATGTCTAAAAAATGATGGAACTGACCGTATTGTTCGCAAAAATTCTCGGTTCGTTTATTTAATGTGGGCTCATAAAAATGCAGAAAGTATTGTAAAAATCTCTCGTCGCCGGTTTGCTTGTACTGGATGATGCAGTCATTCAGCGGCATTTTCGGCGGTTTTTTCATTTTGTACATATACCGATCCTCTTTGGAAATATATCGGCTCAAGACTGCACCTCCTCACGCTATTTTATCATTTTTGCTGTCCCATAATCGGGACAGCTACAGCTTTATTCCTGCCGCCTTATAAATGGAGTCCTGCCCGATTTCCGTAACATACAGTGTATTGGCGTAAACAACATCCTCCATCGCTTTCCAAAACCGCTCCCTCGTAATCTCTGCCGCTGTCGCCGCTTGCTCCTCGGTGATTTTGCCACGCTTAACATGGGTGCGGATGGTTTTCATGCGGTTTTCATAAGGGTATCTCAGCGGATGCCGCTCCTTTGCCGCCCGTCCCTTGGCGGCGGCAACTGNNCAGGTGCGTTTTGACGGATCATTGGGGTCAGTGAAAGTACAGTATTTTTGAAGCCGGGCATTGGTTTTCAAATAGTAACGATCGCAATTTTCGCAAAGTAAGGGGTAGTGTCCGGCGTGAAGTCCCTCGAAAAAGTCCGCAGCCAGAAAATCCAGAAACCGCACAAAGGTCATACGCTTGCCCACAACATAGTTGTTGGATTTCGGCGCTTTCGGCATTGCAACATATTCCACATCGGGAGAAATGACTTTTTGAAAGGGCTTGTTCCACCGCCCAAACGGAACCTGCTTCATGCAATCCATCGCCAACCGGATGAGNNGACTTTCGTCCCGTTTTTCAAGATGTGCAATTCGTTTTACAAATGCTGTTCCAAAATCCAGCGCAGCGTTCATGTCGTTGCCGAGATTATAATAGTAATCGAGGGTTGTCAGATAGCTATCCATATGCTTTTGTTCTTCTTTAAGCTGCCTAATTTCTACCGAATCGGGACGGGAATAGGAATCCCCTTGCAACGCATATTGTGCATGCATTTGCAAAAATCGGTTGATACGAGAAATACTTTCCGCACCAAAGAGTGAATCACACCGCTCTTTTTCTGCTGCCAAATCCAAATAGCAAAAGGGCTTTGCTCGCCGAATGACACGCAAAATATATTGAATGCTTTCATGCACTTTTGCCGCCACATTTTCATCCAAACGACCGGTAACAATATCATCCTGCACATCCCACATATGCAAATGGGTGGACATCAGACGGTTACCAATCAGCCAATCATCTGCCGGATTGCTGCTTGCGCCGTCCGGTGCTTCTTTCCAATATTCGTTCAGAGAGTTCATAAAAAAGTGTCCGGCAAGGAACACTTTTCCGCCGACAATCGCTTTTTTATCTCGATAATTCGCCGCAAAACAACCGATGTTGCGTTTTAAATGTTTATTCATTGATTATCACCGTCAAATCTGATGTGTACTTTCATTTATTATATATATTAATCAGCGTTAAATCAAGTTATATCAACAAATAATTACTGTCGTGTACACCGATATTATATTGTTGTTTGATTATGTAAATATACTGATTTTCTCCCATAATATAAGTAAGGGTAAAAGCAGATACAAATAAACCCGCCGAAAGAGCAGTTACTCTCTTGGCGGGTTATTTTCAACCCTTATTCAATTTCCTGTTCCAGCTTCTTAAAAATGCTTGTATTAAAAAAATCAGCAATAGTGATGTCCAGACCGTCACATATCTTTTTTATGGTTAAAACGGTCGCGCCATTTCGCCCCGAAGTAATATTCTTTAAGGTCGATTGCGTAATTCCACAGATAGTGCCTAATTTATTTATGGTTATATTTTTCGCAGTACACAATTCTAAAATTCTGTTTTTTACAGCTTCATCAATTTTCATAACAGCTCTCCTTTTATAAATAAGTTAACTCATAACGACTAATAATGTCGTCTCATATGGGTTGACTTGTTTATTTGTTTACAATACAATTAACTCAAATGAGTTAAAAAGGAGCGCATATGAAAAATAAAACCTGCTGTTTTACAGGACATAGAAAAATACCGCCCGAGCAATACCATCGTATTGCCGAGCGGCTGCGTGAACATATTATTCAGTTGATTGAAGAAGGAATCTGCTATTTCGGTGCAGGAGGCGCCTTGGGATTTGACACGCTGGCGGCGCAAACGGTGCTGTCATTAAAAGCGGAGTATCCACAAATAAAATTAATTTTAGTTTTGCCTTGCGTGTCTCAGACGAAGGGATGGGCGGAAAAAGATGTGATGATTTATGAGGACATCAAGGCGAAATGCGATAAATTCACATACACCTCACAGGAATATTCGCGGGGCTGTATGCAAAAGCGCAACCGGCATTTGGTCGATTACAGCAGCGTTTGTGTATG
>DOWI01000120.1 GCA_003519645.1 Oscillospiraceae bacterium | reverse complement strand
AGCGGCAGATACACCGTTTTAACCGAAGATGAAATCATTGAGATACGCGAAATTCTAAAAAAGCTCTCTTTGCGTATCGTCAGGGATGATTTTGAGGAATATGACGAAGCAAACGCCGCCTACGGCGACGGGGGCGAAGTCTTTCCGACGAACCACGCTCCGGTCATCACTAAAAACAACGATGGAATTGCGTTCGAGAGCGTAAAATGGGGCTTTAAGAAATGGAACAGTCCCGGTGTGATCATCTATGCCCGGTCTGAAACAATGAGGAATAAAAGCACTTTTTCAAAGCATTTAGAAACCGGGCGTTGTGTTGTTCCCGCCGGCGAGTTCTTTGAATGGGAAGAGCTTGACACAGGAAAGAAAAAGCACTACGCAAAGGACAGAGATGGCAACCTTTTGTTTATGGCAGGGTTATATCGGGATGTCAAAGATGAAAATGATCCCGAAGCGATACAAAACGATTCCTCCGGAATCGTTAGAGAATTTGTTATCATCACAAAAGAAGCCACCGGAGAAATGGCAACAATCCACGACAGAATGCCCGTCATACTTCGTGTGGAGCAAATAGAACCTTGGCTGACCGGAGTGATGACGCCGGAGGACATTGAGAAAATGGAATTCGACGTATCGGTGAACCCGTGTGACGAAGGCAACACCGAAGAACAAATATCATTGTTCTAAGAATTTGGATGGGGATTTTATGAGCGAAGGTAACGAAAATAAAAAATATGAATCATTCAAAATCCCCGACCGGAAACCGGAGCAGGATAGAGGGGTTGTTCAACCATCCCCAAAAACCAAAGCACAGCCAATATCATCCCTCTCTGACGGAATGTTTTATGAAATCGAATATGACTCCAGTCCTGTTCCCGGCGTTGGGAAATTTGTACTGAAACCACAGCCTCAAAAAATCGAAGAACCCGAAAAGGATGGGATTCGGGAGCTATTTGGACAAATGCGGGATATCGCAAGAAAGCACCGCTCCACTTATGATTTTTCAAGGTTCTTTGACAGACGGGTTCAGAACGATAATGCGATAATCTTTTATCAGCAAGGGTTGTTTATGAAAGACTTCTCGGACGATTTTGCGGGGAACACGCAGTTTTCACAATATTTCCCGTATTATCAGATGATGGGGTACGAGCAGCTCCGAACATACTTCACATGGCGTACCCAGGTCAGACAAGGGAATGTCGCCGATACATCCCTGTCATATGCCTTTTTATATATTTACGAGCTACTCTGCAATATCGGCGCGACCGATCCGCAGGACGGTCTCTGTAAGCTGATGTTCTTCTNNTGGAAAGCGTTCAGCGAACACAACAAAGCCATTAATAAATATGTCCTCCGTTGGCTCAAGGATTATCATATCTATTACGAGCTTCCGCACTCATTCAAGGAGTTTGTAGAAAAAATGACCTTGCCGCGCATTACCCGAAATTAGCGGAAACGGATGACAGCTTCGATTTGTTCTGCTCTATTTCAAAATACAACATCAGAAAATCAGCCTTTTTCACCGATGAAACAAGCAAGACGGTATCCGACTGTTTCGCCTATGTCATGGACAGGATCAGACGGGATTTTGAAGCTGCGGGAATGAATTTCGATGACGCTTTATTCCGACCGACAAGAAAATTAGTGGCATGGAAGCCTTTTAAAGACGCGCTTTTTTACACCCCGGTAAAACATTCGGACAGACAGATCGTTCTTNNGTCTTTCTGAAAACGAAATCTATATGTGCAAAAACAACGAGTGGAAGTTCAGCACGATTATCACGACCGAAAAAGGCAGACAATTCATCGGCTATGTCATGAAGCAAATGGAATCCGTTCTGCGGAAAGTCAAAAAATACAGATTCAAGCTGACTGCTAATACCGATATGATAAACGAAGATACCATCCGTATATTGACTAAAGCCGGATTGTTTATCGAAAAGATCGTCCCTGCCGCGGTCATGGAATACCACAGAGAAGCGACGAAANNCCGCCCGAATCAGAGAAGAAGCGTTGGCTACGCAGGAATCGCTCATCGTCGAAGAACAGACACAGCAAAAAACCGCCGAGCCGACGCCGATACAGTTTACGGAGCAGGATCAAAACATATTCGCCGATACAGCATCCGAAACCGACGAAGAACCCGCTCCCGTCTCTGATGTTTGGGAAAACCTAAAAGATATCCTAACCGAAAACGAGCTACGGGCGCTTGCGGTAGTATTACAGGGCGATGACATAAAAGTCTTTGCTGATGAATGCGGTGTCATGTTAGAAGTATTAGCCGATGGGATTAATGAAAAAGCGATGGACTATATCGGCGACAACCTTATGGATGATGATTTCGTTTTATACGATGATTATATAAACCAAGTAAAGGAATTGATAAAATGAGTATGGCAAGTCAAGTACCGAACAGGATAGCGAATATCCTCATTAACGCTTTGAAAGGCGGTGTCGTGCCGCGTGTGGGGCTCGAATACATCACGGTCGGGCGAAAACAGGAAATAGCCGCGATCCTGCATGACATTGAAATGATTGAGGAAGGCAGCGCATCATTCCGTTTCGTCGTCGGGAAATACGGCAGCGGAAAGAGCTTCCTGCTTCAAACGATCCGCAATTACGCCACGGCTAAAGGCTTTGTGGTCGTAGACGCCGACCTCTCGCCGGAGCGTAGATTCGCCGGAACCAAAGGACAGGGACTTGCCACATACAAAGAGTTGATACAAAACCTATCCACCAAATCCAAGCCGGACGGCGGCGCTTTGCCACTTATTTTAGAAAAATGGATCTCCGGTATTCAAGCGGCTGTTAAAGCTGAGTCAAATAAAAACGGCGATGAATTTGACGATCTCGTCGAACGGCAGATATACGCGGTCGCAAGCTCGCTCGAAGGAATGGTCAACGGCTTTGAGTTCGCTAAAGCTGTGGTCACTTATTGGAAGGCGTATCGGCAGGACGATGCGGCGCAGAAAAGCAATGTCCTCCGCTGGTTTCGCGGAGAGTATCCGTCCCGGAAAGAAGCCAAAGACGATCTTGGAATAAACTTCATCGTCACCGACGAAACATGGTATGACTTCTTAAAAATATTCGCCGCTTTTCTTGTCGGCGCGGGATACAAAGGAATGCTTGTCGTTATTGACGAGCTTGTCAACATATTCAAAATCCCAAACTCAATCACAAGAGCCAACAACTACGAAAAAATCCTCACTATGTACAATGATGTGCTGCAAGGTAAAGCGAGCCATATCGGTTTCTTGATGGGCGGTACGCCGCAGTGTATAGAGGATAAATATAAAGGAGTGTTCAGCTACGAAGCGTTGCGCTCCCGTTTGGCAGAGGGACATTTCGCCACCGCTGATGTAAAAGACCTTTCCGCTCCGATCATCCGGCTTCAGATGCTTTCGCAGGAAGAAATGTATATCCTTGTAGAAAAGCTGCTGAACATCCACGCGCAGCTTTATAATTACACGCCGTCATTATCGCATGACGAGTTGGTTTATTTTCTTACCGTGGAATATAACCGTGTGGGAGCGGAAACACACATCACCCCAAGAGAGATCATTCGTGACTTCATAGAATTGGTCAATATCCTTCATCAGAATCCGCGAAAAACCGTTTCCGGAATCTTGGGCGACAACAGCTTCCAAATGGCGAAAGGCGGCCTCTCCGATGAGGACATACACAGCGAATATGAAGAATTTGAAGTGTAAATAAAATTAAAAAAGGAGTATGAAAAATGTTAAAGAAAATGCCAACCCATTGTGGTGACGAAACGTGTTCGTCTTGTGTAGTCGCAGGTGACTTTATTTATTTGGCACATCATGCAGGCGGTTTTGAAAAACAAGATATTAAGCATCAAATGAGGGCGACTTTTGAAAGAACGAAAAGCACTTTAACATCAGTAGGCGCAACGCTGAATGATATGGTGCAAATCAATCTGTACTTAAAAAATCTTGACGATTTTGACGGAGCGAGAGAAGTCTTTTATGAATACTTCGATAAAGGCAATTTCCCGGCAAGAATGACATCACAAACCGATTTTCTTGACGATGATTGCCTGTGTATGATTGACGGGGTAGCATATAAGTCTGGATGTAAATAATAAGGGGTGTATTTATGGACGTTTTTAATCGGCTTGCGCCGTTTATTCAAGACTTCATCTATCAAAACAAATGGGAAGAATTGCGGGGAAACCAAGTCGCCGCCTGTGAGGTGATCTTCGACAGCGATGATAATCTGCTGCTCTCCTCCGGTACGGCTTCCGGTAAAACAGAAGCGGCCTTTCTGCCTGTTCTGACAGAGCTGTATAATAAGCCGTCAAGCTCGGTCGGCGTCATGTATATCTCGCCTCTCAAAGCGTTGATCAACGACCAATTTAAGCGATTGGAACAAATGCTCTTGGATTCCAATATCCCCGTCACAAAATGGCACGGCGACGCTTCGCAAACGCAGAAAAATAAGCTCATCAAAAATCCGGAGGGACTGTTACAAATCACGCCGGAATCGCTTGAAAGTCTGATTACAAACAAGCGCGGCGCGTGTCTGTCGATGTTTTCTGATCTGCGGTTTGTGATTATCGACGAAGTTCATTATTTTATGCGGGATGTCCGTGGTTTGCAGCTTTTATGCGTTCTCGAACGACTGAAGCAATTGACCGGAGTCAACCCGCGCCGGATCGGTCTGTCCGCTACACTCGGTGATGTGTCTTTAGCACAGAATTGGTTAAATACCGGAACAGGGCGTGAATGCGCCGCTCCCATCGTAGAAGAAGGCAAAAAGAAGGTCAGGCTGCACATTGAACGCTTCGTCAACTATGCTGAAGAACGTGATCTTGTAGAGAAGGATGGCAGTGGAAATGTCGTCAGCGTGAACTCCGGCGACATCGGCGACCGTGAGCATTATGAATATCTGTTTAAACAGACGCTTGATAAAAAGACCATCATCTTCACAAACAGCCGCGAAGAAACCGAATTTGTGTTGGCGCATCTGCGTGAGATCGCTTTGAAGAATAAAGCTCCCGACGTTTATCGGGTACATCACGGAAACGTGTCAGCTCTGCTCCGTGAAAACACAGAGGACGAAATGAAGTCGGCAGACGAAAAAATCGTTACTGGAGCGACCGTAACATTAGAATTGGGTATCGACATCGGTTCTCTTGATCAGGCTGTTCAAGTCGGTGCACCGCTTAATGTATCCAGCTTCGCCCAACGGTTAGGCCGTTGCGGACGGCGGGGACAAATTCCTCAACTTCTTTTTACTTTCGTAGAGAGCATCAGAATCAATTCCGCTGACATTCTCGGTCCGATCAATTGGGAATTCATCCGGACTATCGGAATAATTGAGCTGTATTTGAAAGACCATTGGATGGAGCCTATCCCCCCGCAGTATCACGCATACAATCTACTTTATCATCAGACAATGAGCGTTTTGAAAAGCAACGGCGAAATGTCTCCGGCGGGACTGGCGTCTTCCGTCCTCTCTTTAGGCGCGTTCAAAAACATATTGCAGGATGATTATAAACATCTGCTCTCGCATTTGATNNAAAACATAGACCAATTACAGCGCACCGAGCATGGCGGCCTCATTATCGGACGCGAAGGTGAAAAGATCGTAAACAGCCACAAGTTCTTGACTGTGTTTATCGCGCCGGAATATCTGCTTGTAAAAGACGAAAACCGAACCATCGGCACGGTAGACAAAGTATATCCGGTCGGCGTTCGTTTCGCTCTTGCGGGACTGGCTTGGGAAACGGTGGATGTGAATGAAAAATCTAAAGTAATATTTGTAAAGCGCGTTCCGGGAATATCGGTTGTGGACTGGAACGTGGATTTTAACGCCGAGCTTCATACCGTCCTTGTCCGCAAGATACGCAACATTTTAAAAGAGAACGACTCATACCCATATTTAAGCATCCGATGCCAAGAGCGATTGGCAGAAATCCAATATATCACCCGGAACAGCGGAATATTGGATAACCTTGTGACACCACTCTCAGACCGCAAATACGCCATCTTCCCGTGGGTAGGAACAAGGCAGATCATGACCTTGAATTATGCCCTGCGGCACAGAAAAATTAAGAGCAAGCTGCCGTGGATCACCTGCGTATATCTCGAAGTGATTTTTGACGGAACAAAAGAAGAATTAGAGGACATCATTCATGACATCCTCCGCAGCGACCTCGACCTTTACGATCTACCGCTGCCCGACAAGGTGCAAATTGAAAGCAAGTACAACGAATTCATTCCGCTTGATCTTTTGAGAAAACAATTTATTGAGGATTACCTCGATTTTGAAGGCTTGAAAGCAGATATTATAAAGCATGAGTAATTACGGGTGGTTGATATGCAAATAGTACACATTGATATGGATATGTTTTTCGCAGCAGTGGAAATCCGTGACAATCCCGAACTCGCAGGAAAACCGCTCATCATCGGAGCGTTGCCGAGCGAGCGGGGCGTGGTTTCCACTTGCAGTTATGAAGCGCGAAGATTCGGTGTCCGTTCGGCTATGAGCATTAAAGAAGCCTACCGCCTTTGTCCGCAAGGGATTTATATGCACCCTAACGGTCATAAATATGTGGAAGCATCCCGGCAGATACATAAGATATGGGATGATTATACCGACCTTGTCGAGTACATCTCTCTTGATGAAGGCTTCCTCGATGTCACCGGGTCGGTGGGTCTGTTCGGCGGCAGCGCCTCTTTCAGAGGCGCGGAAAAGATCGGGCGCGAAATCAAACGGCGAGTTAAAGAAGAAACCGAATTGACTTGCTCTGCCGGAATCGGTTATTCCATGATGTCGGCGAAATTGGCAAGCGAAGAAAAGAAACCAAACGGATTTTTTCAAATCTTAACACCCGAAGCTTTGCGGGAGCTTATTGTAGACCGAAGTGTACGGATTATTTACGGTGTAGGCCCGCAAACCGAATCCCAATTAAATAAATATGGCATTAAAACGGTTCGGGACATATATAACAACCGGGATGCTGTAATCCGCGCGCTCGGAAATCAAGGACAGCATGTTATTGATTTAGCGAACGGAATTGACAATCGAGTATTGGCAACCCCTGCGAAATCACAGTCATTGGGAAAAGAGATCACGTTCCAACAGGATATATACGACCGTGAATACCTCAAAGATGTACTGCGGCTTATAGCAAGGGAACTTAGCTTTCAGATCAGGCTCGACGGAACATACATCAAAACAATAACGCTCAAGGTCACATTCAAGGACATGAAAAAGATCACCCGCTCCAAGACCGGCGACGCAACAAATAAATCCGATGTTATATACAGTACCGCAGCCGCGCTGTTAGATAAAGTAGAACGCCGTCCCATTCGATTGGTAGGAATCAGTCTCGGCAGATTTACCGACGCAGAAGAAAAGCAATTAACACTTTTTGATGATCCAAAAGAATCCGAGAAATCCGGCAAGCTCGATGAAGTCACGATGAATTTGCAAAAGAAATATGGTATTGATGTTTTCAAATCAGGAAGCGAAATGATTGCGGAAAAGCGGTTTAATACGGAATAAAAATAAATTACAACTACCCCTTGACTTTGACGTCGTGTCGCACTTTATACTGATACCGAAAGGAAAATATACTGCCTTTCGGAAAGGATAAAAAAGATGAACTTAATGACCATAACCGAGATATCGAAAAACTTTAATATCTCAACCCGGACTCTCCGGTACTATGAGCAAATGNNGTATTATGAGCAGATCGGGTTAATTGAGAGTGTTAAAAAAGACGATTATGCCTACCGCACTTATGATGACGCGGCTGTGTTACGCTTACAACAGATCGTTGTGCTGCGGAAACTGCGTATCCCCCTCAAGCAGATCGTCACCATTCTAGAAAGCGAAAACGCTTCAGAAATCATCGAAACCTTCCGACAGAATTTGAGTGAGGTGGACGATGAAATTACGGCGCTGTCCACGATCAGAACGATCCTCAACACATTTATCAACCGTCTGAATGAAAACACGAATCTCGACATAAAAGTGGGTCTGCTTGACGATATATCCATATTGGATGTGGTGGATTCATTGACCGTCACGAAAATAGCTTTTAAAGAAGAAAAGTCGATAGAGGATTTAAACAAGGCGAGCGGAAAATTGGAACGGTTGGAAGATAAGGATGTTAGAGTTGTTTATCTCCCTCAGTCAACTGTGGCATCAGCACATTATATCGGACAGGAATGCGAAATGCATTCTTCCGAAATGATAAATAACTTTGTCAAAGAAAATAATTTAATCGAAATAAAACCCGATCTAAGAACCTACGGATTTAACAATCCTATCCAATGCTCTGAAAACACGGGTATGCCCTCCACCGGATACGAATTGTGGGTCACGATCCCGGATGATATGGACGTGAGCGCACCCTTGCGAAAAATCAAGTTTCACGGCGGTCTGTACGCCGCGCACTNNACGAAATTATGAGTTTGACCATTGGAACTTGCTGGGTCAATGGGTCAATGAAAGCAGTCTGTATGACCACGATTGGGGATCGAAGCGGTGTACGCCCTATATGGACGAGCAGGATTGGGCTATGGAAGAAACATTGAATTTTTACAACCGCTTTTTAGGGAACGATCCCGGTGGTCATCAGCTTGACTTGTTGTTCCCAATAAAAGTTAAGGAGGCGAAATAAATATCCATAGAAAATCAAGCGACATTTTATCTC
>DOWI01000348.1:258-3086 GCA_003519645.1 Oscillospiraceae bacterium | reverse complement strand
CCATGTGGTGCACGCGCCATACGTTGCCCATCCCACCTTTTAAGGCTTCCGATTCCACCCGGTAGGTATCGAGGATTGTAACGCCTTTTGCGATTGCGGCAGGTGTCCTTATTATTTGCTCTGTATCATAGTCCGCAACTACATCATCAACCGTGGCATTATCATCCACCATTACAGCGTCATCCCAAGCATCATCATCGTCTACGGTTGCATTGTCATCATTGATGATCGTGTCGTCTGAGACTGTCGCTGCGGCTTCTTCGCCGTCCAGGATTGTTTTTTCATCCTTCATCAATGCACTCCTTATCTTTTCATCCAACCGAACAGCCCTTTTTTCTTTTTAGGCTTTAATTTCTCCAATTCGGCCTGTACGCCTTCCGGCCGCAGCCAGCCGTAGCCGTGGTCTTGCAGATCTTTGATCAAATCATTAAAGTCTGAATCCGTGTAATCCGGATGCAGTGCTAAAAATGCTTCGAGATAAGGACGTGCTTCTTCGTCCCAGTCCGCCCAGCCGGGGAACATATACTCCCAGTCCAATTGCCAGATGCGGCAGGTTGTATCGGCGGCGCCACTGATCAGGTACCCCCCGGCAGGGCTGAAGGATGCGGTGTAAATCCCTTTGCCGTGTCCTTCCATTGTTCTGATGCATTGCCCATTTCTGACATCCCACAGTTTTAAGGTTGGTTCACGGCTTGCGGAAACGGCAAAGCGCCCGTCCGGTGTAAAACCTACGGTGTTAACAGTATTATAATCTCCCGAAAAAATGTCTGAATGGCCTGAAAAGCTGTGGATACATTCACCGATACGCACATCCCATAATCGGAGTGTTGTATCGCCCGTGCTTCCGCCGGAGAGAAAGGTGCGCCCGTCCGGACTGAAACAAACCGTCCAAACCGGCTTCCCGACGGTATAATTTTTAATGGCTATGCCTCTTTCAAGTTCCCACAGCCGGATTGTTCCATCCTTGCTGCACGACAGCAGGGTTTTTCCGTTGGGACTGACGCAAACAGCAGTAATATCTTTCTCATGCCCGTTCAAAGTACGCAGACATTCTCCACTTTTTATATCCCAAACTTTAATCGTCTTGTCCGAGGCTCCCGAGAGGACATAACGGCAAGCCGGATCAAAGGCCGCAGCCTCTACGAAACCATTGTGCCCCTCAAAATTCTTCAGCTTTTTCCCCGAAGCAATATCCCATAGTACCAGTCTGGAGTCACACCCTCCCGAAAGCGCCCATTGTCCGTCCGGGCTGATGCATACCGCTCTGGCCCATTTGGTATGCTCCGTACAGACATGCAGGCATTCCGCTGTTCGCAATGACCATATTCTGACGCTGCTGTCATCACTGGCGGAAACCGCATGCAAACCATCGGCGCTGATGGCTGCCGCTCTAACGCTTTGGCTATGGCCATTCAGGATATCTGCCATGCGGCAGGAGCGCAAACCTATGGTCTGGCAATATTTCCTGATTTGATTATTCAATTCCGCATACCCCGGCGCAGCAGTTCCCCCCGGGATATCATCCATCCTTCTCACTGTTTGAAGCGCTCCGGCTATATCTTTGGCATGAAAAAGGCGGTGCGCTTCGTTAAGAAGGGCAGAAATCCGTTTTTCGATTTTTAAGATTTCATTTGTGGTGGATATTCTGCACAAAAGCCAGTCGGCTCGAACATCAAAAGACGGTACCCGCCAAAGCCGGGTCATATTGTCGGTACTGCTGGAAAGCGCATATTGATCATCTGTACTAAAAGCGACGAAAATGACCGTGTTGATATGTTCGCTGAAAGTACGCAGACATCTGCGGTTCTTTATATCCCACAATTTTACGGTGTGATCGACACTGCCTGATAGAGCATAGCTTCCGTCGGAATTGGTGCACACCGACTCGATATTGCCCTTGTGTCCGCAATAGGTATGCAGCGGCTCCGGGCTTGCGATATGCCAAAGATTCATTTTGTTTACGGCATTTTGATCGCCTGCTCCAGTTAAGACATGCAAGTTGTCTTGAGCGTAACAAGCCGCTTTAATTACCCAGCATGAAGGGGGAGCCTGAATTTCCTGTACCATCTTGCCGTCTTTTAAATTATGCACATAGACTTTGCCGCCCCCGCTGCTGGATAGGATCTGCTGTCCGTCCTCACTGATTTGGATTGAGAAAATACCGCGGAAATCTTCATAGTATGACCGTACCATCTCGAATGTTTCCGTATCCCAAAGAATCAATTGGTTAGATCCGGTCAAGAATTTATTGCCATCGTCTATAAAGCAGACACTGTGGATATAGTTTCTTTGATCGTTCAGCACCCGTAGGCACTGCCCGGTCTTTAAGTTCCAGAGCCTAACCGTCCCATCCTGGCTTCCCGATAACCCGAACAAGCCGTTCGGACTTAAGTCAATACAGTTTACCGGCGCCGTATGTCCCTGGAAACCGGCCACTTGCCTGCCCGTCTGCGCATCCCTCAGGATCACATCATTTTCTTCACCCCGGCCGCCGGCAGAAAGGATATAACGATTATCCGGCGAGAAAACAGCCGAGTGACCGGCGAAGCTTCTATCTTCAGCATAATCTTCCTTCATCTTCGAGAGCATTTGTAACACGTGCTGGTCCATAAATGGATCATCACTATCCGCCATCTGTTGCAACAACTGCCGGGTCATGGAGAAATCGCCTCTCTCCCGATGCAGCCACGCGAGACAAAGCGTGGCAATTGGCGATTTCGTGTTCCGAAAAACACCGTCAAGGCGGCGAATGGCTTCCTCGTCGTCGATTTTTCCGTTTCGCCATAGATATAATCCATAGTTATATACGGCGCCGGCGTGATTCGGAT
>DOWI01000348.1:0-216 GCA_003519645.1 Oscillospiraceae bacterium | reverse complement strand
CGGCTGCCTTGGGCACCGGGCGTATATAGATGCTGCCAATCTCGTTTTCATATATTTCACATAATGCTTTTTCTATCGCCGCAAAATCATGGGGACGCTCGGCTTGGTCAGCATTCAGACATGCTTTAAGCAAAGTCTTCATCTCTTCGGGAATCGCTACCCTGGCCTCGGGAAAATAGCTTTCACAAGCCGTGCCCGCGATCACTCCGTCTTTCC
>DOWI01000218.1:304-5647 GCA_003519645.1 Oscillospiraceae bacterium | reverse complement strand
AAACTACATATTACTTTCAATCATGGCTTTAGGCAAAACCACACTGCCCTTTCCGATGTTGACACCGGCGGCGACTACAGCAATTCCCCAATCCTCAAGATTTGCAGTCTCCTCCGGGCGAGAACCAATTACAGCCTCCTCTCCTANNGGAATAATTGATGCGGGCACCCGAAAGCACTTTTACGCC
The DNA here is from genome assembly GCA_003519645.1 of Oscillospiraceae bacterium. The sequence goes on along the minus strand of DOWI01000218.1, from coordinate 5,460 downwards.
CGGCATCAGAATTGAATCATTGACCTGTGCCCCCTCCTCAACCGTCACTCCTGAAAACAAAACCGAAAAATCAACCTTCCCGAAAATATTGCTGCCTTCTGAAATTATGCTGTTCTGGACCTTGGCGTTATGACCGATAAAATGCGGCGGCAGACCGGGATTGCGTGAATATATCTTCCAATCAGTCCCGGAAAGATCAAGCGGCACCTTGGGATTAAGCAAGTCCATGTTTGCCTCCCACAGACTGTCAATTGNNAATTGTTCCGACATCCTTCCAGTAGCCCGAAAACCGGTGGGCATACATTTTTTCTCCGGCAGCCAGCATAGCCGGCAATACATCCTGCCCGAAATCATTTTTGGACTGCGGATTTTTCTCATCCTCTGTAAGATAGCTTCTCAGCTTATCCCAGCTGAATACATAAATCCCCATGGAAGCAAGATTGCTTTTGGGCTGGGCAGGTTTTTCATCAAACTCATATATGGTGCCGTCCGGTTTGATATTTACAATGCCAAACCGGCTGGCCTCCGACATTTCAACCTCGATTACGGCTATGGTACAGGCAGCCTTATTTTTCTTATGCTCATTGATCATTTTTGAGTAATCCATTTTATAGATATGATCGCCGGACAACACCAACACATATTCGGGATCATAGCGTTCAATAAAATGAATATTCTGATAAATTGCGTTGGCAGTACCTTTATACCAGTCACCGCCCCGACTTCTCTGATAGGGGGGCAACACATGAACCCCAGCTTCCATACGGTCGAGATCCCAAGGCTGACCTGAGCCGATGTATTCATTGAGTACAAGCGGCTGATACTGAGTAAGAACGCCTACTGTTTCAATACCTGAATTGACACAGTTTGAAAGCGGGAAATCAATAATACGGTATTTCTNNGTCAGTGCATACAAGCGGCTCCCCTGCCCGCCCGCAAGCAACATGGCAACGCACTCCTGTTTACGGAACATTAGACTCCTCCTCTTGATGATTTAGTCTTCGCAAGATGGGGCAAGGTAAAATTCTCTGACAGTCAGTAGCATGTACGCTTAGATGTCCTGAACCGACTTGGCAACAGTAAAACCTTTGGGCAAGAGTAAAACACTTGCCCTACAACCCTACGGCACTCGCTACAATGATTAATGATTGGACTGCGTTGCTACTGCATCTTGGTCTTGCGGCTGCTCCTCTATAACCTCCCGAAGCTTTAGGAATAATACCGAAAGCGGCGGCAGTGTCAACGTTATCGACTGATTGCACCCATGCATTGGCGTGCGGCTGCTGGCAACAATTCCATTCAGGATTCCGCTTCCGCCATACTCCGACGCATCTGTTGTAAAGACCTCGGCATAGGTTCCGTGAACCGGCACCCCGATTCGATAATTCTCCCGCAAAACGGGATTGAAATTACATACCGCAATCAGCTCATTCCCATGCCTATCCATGCGGCGAAAGCCTATCACGCTTTGGGTATAATCATCGTTTGCAATCCATGCAAAGCCTTCCCATGAAAAATCATCCTCCCAAAGCGGCGGATTTTGTATATAAAAATGATTAAGTGATTTTGTAAAATGCTTCAGCATTCTGTGGGATTCATACTCCAGCAACAGCCAGTCCAATCCGCTTTCAAAATCCCATTCCTTAAATTGACCGAACTCGCACCCCATAAACAACAGCTTCTTGCCCGGATGGGCAATCATATAAGCAAGAAACGCCCGAACGCCTGAAAACTTTTCCTGGTAGCTTCCGGACATTTTATTAATTAGAGAACCCTTCCCGTGAACCACCTCGTCATGTGATATCGGCAATACGAAATTCTCGGAAAAGGCATAGAAAAAGGAAAAAGTCAATTTGTCATGATGATACTTCCGTGCCAGTGGATCCAGAGACATATACCGGAGCATATCATTCATCCAGCCCATATTCCATTTATAGTTAAATCCAAGCCCGCCCGAATTGGTTGGTCTTGACACATGAGGCCATGCAGTCGATTCTTCGGCAATCATCAGGGTGTGGGGATACGCCGAAAAAACCTCCTCGTTCAACCGCTTTAAAAAATCAACAGCCTCAAGATTCTCACGTCCGCCATGTGAATTGGGGACCCACTCACCGCTTTGCCGGTTATAATCCAGATACAGCATCGAGGCGACCGCATCCACACGAATTCCGTCAATATGATATTCATCCAGCCAGAACAGCACATTGGAGATTAAAAAGCTTCGCACCTCGGGTTTGCTGTAGTCAAAAACACAGGTACCCCATTGCTTATGCTCCCCCTTGCGCGGGTCTGCATATTCATAGCAATAATCACCGTCAAAACGGTACAGGCCGCTTTCATCCTTGGGGAAATGGGCGGGAACCCAGTCGATGATCACCCCGATCCCGGATTGATGACACTTATCAACAAACCACTTGAAATCGTTGGGCGTGCCATAACGGGAGGTGGGAGCGAAAAAACCCGTAACCTGATACCCCCAGGAACCGTCATAGGGATATTCCATGATTGGCAGCAGTTCAATGTGTGTGTAACCCATATCAAGCACATACGGGATAAGTTCATCCGCCATTACCTTATAGGAAAATGTATTCCCGTTGGGATAACGGCGCCATGAACCAAAATGTACCTCATATATATTTATCGGACAATCATAGGCAGAATTCAATTCTTTTTGTTTTTGCCAATAATCATCACACCATTTGTAACCATCCAGATAATAAACACGGGAGGCATTGTAAGGCCGTGTTTCAAAATGAAACCCATACGGATCCGATTTTAGCACCTGTGTACCGTCTGCTCTTGTGATGCAGTATTTGTAGATGTCGTATTTCTTAAGGCCGGATACGGAGCACTCCCAGATTCCGCCGCTGCTTACCCGTTCCATGGGATTTTTCTCGCTATCCCAGCCGTTAAAATCTCCTACCAGGGAGACAGCAGTTGCAGCCGGAGCCCATGTGCAAAAGATTGTCCCATCACCAATCGGATGACATCCCAAAAACTCATATGCCCGCACATCCCCGGTCAAATGAAAGCGGGCTGCAAATTCATCTGTTTCAAAACAGGAGCGTCCTTCCGTCATTTGCATCACCTCCTTGGCGTTATTGTGTATTGTAACAATATTGTGATGATTATTCAAGTGCTTTTGTCATTTTTCTTTAATATTTTAGATTAATGCACCCCGATATTGGTCATAAAGTACAATGCTAGCAAAATTTTACTCAAATGGATTGTTGTAATAAAAAACAGCAAGTTGTGTGCGGTCCCGAAGGTTTAGTTTGTCCAGTATTGAGCTCAAATAATTGCGAACCGTTCCTTCGCTTAAAAACAAGCTTTCGGCAATTTCGCGGTTATTCATGCCTTTTGCCACCAAGGAAATAACCTCCCGCTCCTTGCTGCTGATCCCATATCTCTCATAGTCAGCATGATGTGTATGTTGCATCAGGTCAGGCAGCCGTGTAACAATCTCGCTTCCAAATACACTTTGTCCGGATTGCACCGCCTTGATTGCAGGGGCAATGCTATCAAATTTCTGCTTAAGCAAATACCCCTTTGCTCCAATTCTCAGCGCCTGTATGATATAGTCATCATCTGAAAAGGTGGTAAGATACAGAATACGCGCGTCAGGTCTGGATGCCAGAATGATTTCACCCGCCTCCAGTCCTGTCATGCCCTCCATGCGAATATCCATCAGCAGAACATCGGGAAGAAGCCTTTCATACAATTCTACTCCCTCCCGTCCGCTGCCGCCGGTACCTACTATCTCTATTTCGGGATCTGCCTGCAGTATGATTTTGAGGGACTCACACACCAATCTGTCATCATCCACAATCAAAACTTTTATCATGGAACCATCCTTTCCGCGTACTGCCAGAGGGCAATTGGGTTAAACACCGGTTTTAGATATTCAGGCAGTCTCTTTTTTAGGAATTGATATAAAAATCCGAAATCCGTTTTTCCCGTCTATATGAACAATACCGTCCAATGCTGAAACCCGTTCGGATATGCTGTTGATACCCATTCCCTGCCCCTGCTTGCCGGTTATGCCCTGTCCGTTGTCCTGTATGATCAACTGAAAAAGTGCCGGATGCTCCCGCAATGTGATGCTTGCCCGCGTCGCTCCCGAATGCTTGGCTATATTCGACAGCGATTCCCGTATAATGGAAAGAAACGCATATTTGATTCCGCTGCTTATGACACTCTCAACATCGTAATCGAAATCAACCGGACAATAGTTAAATTCCCGCACCAATGCCTGTATCCGGGCACTCAAATCAATCGAATCGTTATGAAGGTCATGTACACTTGTACGTATGCTGTCCATTGCTTCGGAAAGAGTATCCCGAAGCCCGCTTAGCCCGGCCTGTGCAGCAGGTTCTTTACTGACTGTAATCAGAGCGCCCACCTGTAAAATAGAACGGGNNGAATCTCCCGTGCGATGCGGTTGCGCTCGGCAAGGGTTGCAAGTCTGATTTCGATATCCTGCTTTTCAATGAGATCCCTGTTTTTTCGTTCAAGAAGCAGCGCCGTTTCCTTACCGCTGTCCCGCTGCCGTACAAGCTCTTGTCTAAGCTGTTTGAGTGTCACACTTCGCCTGCATATTAAATAGGAAATCATTAGGAAAAGCAAGGTCACAATTGTCTTGTCCGACGGCTTGTCCGGTATTCCCATATAAATACCGATGGCAAACAGGAGCGGAAAAAGCACCGCACCTGTATAAACGGTTAGATTGTAGATAAATACATCATAAAACACCAGCGGTATAAAGAACAAAAACTCCGAACGAAAGATGCACAAAAGCAGATAGACTGTAGCGGTTGTGTATACAAACCTTTGACCTGTATAAACGCCGTTCAGGGCGCTGACGGTTACAGCCGCCAGCAATGCAATCACCGAAAAAATTGAAAATGTGTGCATGAATAAGAGCACAAATCCGCATACAAGAAGGAACATCTTATCCCTGACCGACCACACTTCATTCACCCCACAGTCTGTATCGTTATACATCCTTTTACGCGCATACCTTCAGTTTACCATGCGCCAAAACCCTATACAAGCAATTTTAATGCAATATTCTTATTTTAGTATGGAATTGCGACACAGCTCCTATAGTCAAGACCACCGGCTCATGAAGTGCCCTACAAGGGGCTGAGACTGGC
>DOWI01000218.1:0-151 GCA_003519645.1 Oscillospiraceae bacterium | reverse complement strand
GGTTTTGACACGGACAAGACGTGACACAACTCCTATAAACATATGACATTTGTCACTGTCGATTGTGACCAGATTCACTACCGCGGCTTGGTTGGCTGTGATAAAATACAGCCACAGTCTTACATGTAGGAGGATACACAGATGATTATAA
>DOWI01000156.1 GCA_003519645.1 Oscillospiraceae bacterium | reverse complement strand
GCACTTGACTTGACAATTCAAGAATCGACATTCGTTCTGCAAATGATACCCGCCATTCTAAATATGTAAAAATATAACAAATATGTTGACAAAAGTTAAATTATATAATATGCTTTAATTGTAAAATCATTTTGAAATTCTTCCGAAATGAAAATGGAATACTTCTTACAAGAATTCAATTCAACGGGTTGCCGCTCTTTTGTAAATGTTTTGAAAAGCAGGAACACAAACTCATCTGAATGGTTGATAACATCCTGATTATTAACTTGGGAGGTGAAGGCTGTGTGCTGCTTTCTTTTTTTCTCCGGAAAGGCAAAACGCTTGTTCCGCCGTGCTTGCCAGCCGGCCGGAGCCGGAAAACGACGATGATTGATCGGTCCGTTTTTTGATTGCTGTGTATAGGAGGATACATTACCTTATCACGCGGTCGAAACGCTGATGTGTGAATCCCCGGACTACGGGCACGAGATGACCAGCGAAACGTTCAGTTACTGCCTTGGCCGGAAGCAATGTATGGCATCATGATCGGCGATTGGCCTTCCTTTAATACCGCATGGAAGCTGATGGAAAAATATATGATTTTGTCGGACGGTACGCTTATATGGGATCTTGAACCATAAGCAGAAAAAGCAAGATCAGGGAAGATTAACTGCGCCTGCCTCTGAAAGAGGCAGGACGCCAAAAAGGAGAGTTTACTATGAAGAAACTTCTGAGCCTGCTTCTTTCCCTGTTGATTACAGGTACGTTTTCAGTGCCGGCATGTGCGGTACAGAGTTCGACATTGGGAACTTCCGTAACCGCATCGGCTGCGGAATCCGATACCTATAATTACGGCGAAGCTATGCAGAAAGCGATTATGTTTTATGAGTTTCAGCGTTCCGGAAAAACATCGCCCGATCAGCGCAATAACTGGCGCGGCGATTCCGGAATGAATGATGGCGCCGACGCGGGCCTTGACTTGACGGGCGGTTATTATGACGCCGGAGACCATGTCAAGTTCAATCTGCCGATGGCATACACGTCTGCCATGCTCGCATGGGACGTGTATGAGAACAAAAGTTCGCTGAAAGCAAGCGGGCAGTTGTCTTACCTTGAGTCAGCCATAAAGTGGGCCACGGATTATCTTATCAAATGTCATCCTTCCGCGAATGTGTTTTATTATCAGGTTGGCAGCGGAAGTCTCGACCACTCATGGTGGGGACCGGCAGAAGTCATGCAGATGGACCGGCCGTCCTACAGAGTGGNNGAGTGGACATGGATCATCCCGGCTCGGCTGTGACAGGAGAAGCCGCGGCGGCTCTGGCTTCGGCTGCGATTATATTTGCCGACTCCGATTCCGCCTATTCGGAAACATGCCTGAAGCATGCTGAAGAGCTGTTTGCGTTTGCGGATGCCACAAAGGACGACAGCGGCTATACGGCGGCATCGGGATATTACAATTCCTGGAGCGGCTTCTATGATGAACTTTCATGGGCTGCCACATGGCTGTATTTGGCCACGGAGGATTCGTCGTACCTTGCCAAGGCAGAATCATATGTCCCGAACTGGAACAGGCAGGGACAGTCTGATTTGATTGAATACCAATATACACAAAACTGGGATGACGTCCACTATGGAGCGGAATTGCTTCTTGCCCGAATCACCGAAAAATCCGTCTACACGGAATCACTGGAGCGCACTCTGGACTGGTGGACAACCGGTTACGACGGAGATCGGGTTACTTATACGCCTAAAGGGCTGGCATGGCTGCAGCAGTGGGGAGCTTTGAGATATGCAACGACAACTGCATTTCTGGCAAGCGTTTACGCAAAATGGTCCGGTTGCAGCGCCGCAAAAGCCTCGGTTTATAAGACTTTTGCCAAGTCGCAGGTGGATTACGCTCTCGGAAGTTCCGGCCGGAGTTTTGAAATTGGATTCGGCCGCAATTCCCCCCAGCACCCGCACCACAGGACAGCGGAAAGTTCCTGGGCAGACAGCATGAGTGTGCCCGGGTACAGCCGGCATGTCCTTGTGGGAGCCCTCGTTGGCGGGCCTGATTCTTCAGACGAATACACCGACGAAGAATCCAACTATACACAAAACGAGCCGGCCTGCGATTACAATGCCGGTTTTGTCTGTGCGCTGACCGAGATATACGATGATTACGGCGGTACGCCGATTGCAGGGTTTACCGCAGATGAAACGCCCACAAACACCGAGTTTTTTGTCAATGCGTCCGTCAATGCGTCCGGCAGTAACTTTGAAGAGATCAAAGCGGTTCTTTATAATGAATCCGGTTGGCCTGCAAGAGTGGATGAAAGTCTTTCCTACCGGTATTTCGTTGATATCAGTGAACTGGTCAAAGCCGGATTCGGTGCAAGCGACGTAAAAATCAGCACAAATTACAATGCGGGTGCAACGGTTACAGGGCTGATCCCGTGGGATGCGGCAAATAATATTTATTATGTGAATGTCGACTTTACCGGTACGAAAATCTATCCCGGCGGGCAGTCGGCATACCAGAAGGAATGCCAGTTCCGTATGGCTTACCCGAAGAATGTTAACGTTTGGGATAATTCCAACGATTTCTCATATGACGGGATCAATAAGACGGCGGGCGGAACGCCGGCTCTTGCAAAGAACATACCGGTTTATGACAGCGGCGTGAAAGTTTACGGAAATGAGCCGGGAAACAGCAGTTCCAGCATCACTAGAAACGGTCGGACATTGTGGTCTCGGTCAAATGGAACGATAATACGCTGAACGGAATTTCCAACGGAATATATTGCCTGGTAAAAGGCACCGATTATACGATTTCAGGGGATACGGTCACAATTTCAAAGGACTATCTGGCAGGGCAGGAATTAGGGAAAATTCACCTGCTGTTCGATTTCAACTCCGGAGACGATCCGGTGCTTACCGTTCAAATCGGTGATTCTTCCATAATAGATTCCACTATCACGCCGACCACGGCAATGTTTGACAAGAAGACGGAGAACCAGAGCGATATCGGCGTTGCCATGACGCTGAACGGAAACACGTTTTCCGGAATACACAACGGTTCGGATGAACTGGTAGCCGGTACGGATTACACGGTCGACGGAGATCAGGTCACAATCCTGAAATCTTACCTTGCCGATCAACCGACCGGTACGACAGCCCTTTCCTTTGTGTTCAGCGCGGGTATTCAGCAGACTCTGACGATCACCGTCAGTGATTCTTTCGTCCCGCCGATTGAAAACAATCTTGAAGTTCAGATGTTTAACGGCATTACCCAGACGGCTACGAGCGGAATTACACCGCATTTCCGGTTGGTCAACAAAGGGAGCACGCCGATCGATCTCTCACAGGTGAAGTTGCGCTATTATTATACGGAAGACGGTACGCAGCAGCAGACCTTCTGGTGCGACTATTCGAACGTGAAGAGCAGCAACGTTACCGGCAGCTTCACAAAGCTGTCGGAACCGAAGGCCGGGGCGGATACCTGCCTGGAGATCGGTTTTACAAGCGATGCGGGGACACTTGCACCCGATGCGGGTGTTGAAGTTCAGGCACGTTTCTCCAAAGACGACTGGACCTTCTAT
>DOWI01000399.1 GCA_003519645.1 Oscillospiraceae bacterium | reverse complement strand
TGAACACGCATGACATTTTCCCGAATAGCAAGCAGGCACTGATTGGTACCGAACTTTTCGGTAAAACACCGCTTAGAATCCGGCTTTTTGTCGTTGACAAACATCACATTCATTGTGCCGTTGCCGATATCGCAGAGCATATTCACACCGCCGAACTCGCCGAGATTATTGATAATAGCGGCAAATCCCTGCGGGTAAACATCAGCGCCCACAATACGGATATGATATTCCTTGCCTTTAAACGTAAAGTCCGCAGTTTCATATTGAAGCAGATATTTCTTGAATGCTTCTTTTTGCTCTGAAACCCATGTCAGCGGCAATCCGGCGGCAATAAACACATCGGCACTGTAAGTTTTGCAGATGTTAAGCTCTCTGGCAACGGCCGCAAGGGTCAAGACATAATAGTCCAAGTCCAGCATTTTATCGGCGAAAAATTCCTTGTGTTCCTCGCCGATGAGGTAATACTTATCGTTCCAGACAAGTAGATTTTCCTTGAAAATCGGCTCTTTGTCATAAGCGGTGACGCCAGTTTTGAAGCAGCAATTTGCCGTTTTGATGTTGCCATAGCCGTGGTCAATGCCGATGATGATGTTGTTTTGATAGTTTTTCATAGTGATTTCCTTTCTTTGTTTAGGTTAAAAATTTCGTTGTATAGTTCTTTTTCGGCTGGCAGCACAGCCTTTAAGAAATAGTTACAATAGATACCGTGGATGCTGTTAAACTGTAAGCACCGATGGCTTTCGCCATCGTCCAACAGCAGGCAATTGCCATGATAACAGTTGCAGCATGATTTCCGTACCAGCCGATGAATCCGTTTTGTCTGTGCCGGGGTTGTTTTTAAGACCATGATTTCACTCCTTTCTACGTAAAAACACTGCCCCGACACAAAAGTGTGGGAGCAGTAATTGATAACTATAATTATCTATGGAATTGTTTTTATCTTTGTGATATAATATGAAAAAGCATTTAATTATTGAGGGATTAAAATAATATGAAAATAGACCGTCTTATAGCAATAACAATGTATCTGCTTAATCGTGAAACTGTCAGTGCTTCTGCATTGGCGGAGCGTTTTGAAGTTTCAAAACGTACAATACAGCGTGATATTGAGGCGCTAAATCAATCGGGTATCCCCATTGTTTCTACCTTTGGTTCTGATGGCGGTTATGAAATCATGGATGGGTTTAAGCTCACCAAACAAATCGCAGGAGTGGATGATTATTTAAATATCATCATTGCATTAAAAGGATTAAGTTCCGCTTACGATAATGAAAAAATCAATGCAACTTTAGAAAAAGCTCTTGCTACTATGCAGAGTAGCGAACAAAGAGTATTCATTGATTTTACCGTTGCAAGAGAAAATACGCAGGTAAATGAAAATCTAAAAATGATTGAAAAGGCAATTTACGATGAAAACCTTTTACAAATACAATATACAAATGCCGAAGGTGCAATGACTAAACGCATTGTAGAGCCACTTGCTTTATCTTATCAGTGGTATGCGTGGTATCTGTTTGCCTATTGTACTGAAAAACAAGATTATAGGCTGTTCAAACTGCCGAGAATATCCGAGTGCAAGCCGATAGACGGTTCTTTTTCAAAGAAACATGAAAATATTGAAATGCTGATGAAACAAGAATCCCCTGACAAACGAAAATGGATACACATGAAATTATTATGTAAGAAAGAAATTCGGCAGCAAGCCCTTGAATATTTAGGAAAGAACATCATAGAAACAAAAGAAAACGGCGATTTTATCATTGAAAATCATGCACCCTTTGAGCGTATGTGGTTTTCACTGTTATTGGGTTTTGGAAATCAGGTTGAAGTGCTTGAGCCTGAAGAATTGAAAAATATGCTAAAGGAAAAAGCCGAAGAAATTTTGTCGAATTATTGAATAGCGACACACTGTTGTCGGCATTGCTGTGTTATCATCATTCAAAAAAGGAGCTGATAACCATGCAATTTTATAAAGAAAAGGATTTAGCATTATGCGGATTAGCCTGTGTTTTATGCAGTGTTGAAGATTGCCCCGGTTGTAAAGCGCGAGGTTGTAAAAAAGGCAGCGACTGTTCTGTTTATCAATGTGTCATGAAAAAGGAACTTAGCGGCTGTTATGAATGCGATGAATTTCCTTGTGATGAAAAAATGCTGCAAGGCATCCGTAACAAAGCATTTAACCTCTATGCCAAACAATACGGAAAGCAAGCTTTGTTAGATAGGTTGAAAATCAACTTTGAAAACGGAATAGTTTATCACGAAGCGGATGGCTTAAAGGGAGATTACGATAAATACAAAACCGAACAGGAAGTGATTGAACTCCTGAAAAAAGGAAAGCCCGATCCGTATGATAAATGTCCCGAATATGAGAGCAGAAGTTTTTANNTGTGTCAATGGACGATGCGGATGATTTATTTTTATGTTACAACGATCCGGAGGCTCAAAAGATTTTTAACTCGGATAACTGTACGAGCGATTTCAAATTTTCTACCCTTGAACATATGAAAGCATATATGGAAGGATGGCTTAACGCCTATAAAAACAGAGAATTTATCCGTTACAGTATAATTGATAAGTCAAACCATAAAGCAATCGGAACGATAGAAATATTCGGCGGGGAACTCGGCGAGGAGCGTAGCGAATATGGTGTTCTGCGTATTGATGTTAAATCTGAATATGAAAACGAAGAAGCTCTCACTGAACTCATAAATATTTCTGATTCGTTCTTCTATGATGTAAACACAGAAAGGTTTATTACGAAAGCCATACCGGAAGCGACACAGCGCATAGGCGCACTTACTCTCAATGGCTATGTTCCTACTATCATAGGTGATGGTGGAAACCGTGAGCATTATTATATGAAAAGAAGCCCACAGAATGGAAATTGATATACGCCCTCTGTCGCTGGAATTATTGGACGACTACTTGCACTTCTTCGACAATGTTGCATTTGCCGATCATCCAGAATGGTCGCAGTGCTATTGTTTAGCTTTTCATTTTGAACCCGCTTGGGACACCGAAGATGCCAACCATGAAAACCCTTGGCGTGAACGGGCGATTAAATTTGTCCGTGAGGGAAGATTGCAAGGCTATCTTGTATATGCAGACGGTGCAGTAGTTGGATGGTGCAACACAAACGACAAGACAAATTATGCCGCACTAAAACACGAAATTTATGAGAACAGTGATAATAAAAAAGTAAAATCTGTCGTCTGCTTTCTTGTCGCGTCGGATATGCGCGGAAAAGGTTTTGCGACAAAAATGCTTGAACGTGTCTGTGCTGAGCGAAAGCCGATGGTTATGATTATGTTGAGGGTTATCCGCCCACTGGAATGTGCGATATGTTTACGGCTCACCACGGAACAGTTGCATTGTTTGAAAAATGCGGCTTTGAAATTTATAAGCAGATTGGTAATGAATGCGTTATGCGAAAGTATTTGAGGAATAGGTAATGGACAAGATAACAGAACAAATTTTACGAAGGCGTATGCATGGACTATATTTGTCACGCAAGTGTGAGGACATTACGCAACTCTCACATGAACTTCTCGGATTGCATTGCTGGTTTCACCGCAATGTAGCTTTTTCCGCGTTGATTCGCGGCGCAAGCCTCATTAGTTGGAAAACCGCACTTACCAAAACGTGGATTCACCACGCGCTGCATGGCGTAGACCCCGATGACCTGCCTACGCTTCTTGCACTCAATTCGGGCGGTTGGCGTTGGGGAGAACAATATAAAGAAATCGCTGACAAGGTTATAAGTCTTATGGAAGACGGCGTTTATTCTCGCGTTGAAATGCGCCTTATGTTTGCGGATGAATATGACAGGCAAACAATCGACAGGGCATTGTCGCCGTGGGGAGGTGTTTTCTGTGAATTGGCGCGGCTTGGTAAAGTCGCTTTCCGTGATATGACCAGCCGTGATTTTGATCTGATAGATGCTGAACCGACACAAACGTTTGAGGAAGTATTACCCGAACTGTTTCATAGGTTCTTAGCCTCTTATGGACCCGCTACACTTGCGGACGCCGCATGGTTCTTTGGATTGCAAAAAGAAAGGAAAAAAGCGTTTTTTGCTTTAGATTTGGATAAGTATTCACGTTTTGAGCATAACAAAAACTTATATTATTACATTGACAAAAACACTAATACGGAAGACATACCCGAATTAACACTGTTATCTGGATTTGATCCGTTAATCGTGTCGTACATAGAACGCAGTACGGTATTGCCGTCTGAATATAAAAGTGCCGTTATAATGAAATCGGGTATATGCTTACCAACAATCGCCGTGAATGGACAGATAGCTGGACTTTGGAATATAAAAAAAGGTGAGCCGACTTTAGAGTTTTTTACGGCACAGCCTAAACGAATAAAAGACACCGCATTTGATTTAGTTGATAATATTCGGTGGCAAACTTCGGGGATAATATAAGACCAACTTCTGCAACAAAAAATACTGCTCCCATGATCAAACTGTGGGAGCAGTATTTTATTTGTATATTTCTTCATTTTATGCTATACTGTCCACATCAAAGGATGGTGTGAAAATTGAAATATAAAATCCATGAACTATCCGCCAGAGCAATTATGCGCTATGCCGCTGAAACATCCTCCGGCGTTTACAAATACAACCTTACCGAAGATGCCACAAACCGGTGCATCTCTTTTTCTGCGCCGACT
>DOWI01000044.1:23272-28438 GCA_003519645.1 Oscillospiraceae bacterium | reverse complement strand
GAGTGATGATATGCCGTTTTTCCGTTTTGGGAAAGACAGTATGGTGCTGGGGAAACAAACCAAAATTATGGGGATACTGAATGTCACCCCGGACAGCTTCTCGGACGGCGGGAAATATAATGATTCTGAAGCCGCAGTATCACACGCCCTTGCCATGGTGCAGGATGGTGCCGATATTATTGATATTGGTGCGCAATCAACCCGCCCGGGTCATATACCTGTTACCCCCGAGCAGGAGTGGAAAAGGCTTTGCCCGATTTTGTCTGCCCTTAAGGGCAGAATTACCGTGCCGATTTCGGTGGATANNAGGCCATTTCTGCCGGGGCTTCGATAATAAACGATGTTTCGGGCAGCCTTGAAAACGGGATGCCCGAGGTGGCTGCCAAAACCGGGGCGGGCTTGATTATGATGCATGCAGGCGAAGGAGCCGATGATGTCGGCCATCACACCGATGCAATTAAGACCGTCAGATCCTATTTTAAACAGGCAATTGTGCGCGCCGCCAATGCCGGACTACCCATCGAAAGGGTATGTCTGGATCCGGGTATCGGTTTTGGGAAAGACCGTCGGGGAGATCTACAGCTGGTCGCCCGACTGCCTGAGCTATTGTACGATCTACCCCAAACCGCTCTACTTGTGGGGGCATCCCGCAAGCGGGTGATCGCCTCCTGCTGTAATGTCGAAACGCCTCCCGATCAGCGGCTTGCGGGCACTATTGCGATTCATTCCATCGCCGTATGGAACGGTGCGCATATTCTGCGGGTGCATGATGTTTCCGAGGCGGTTCAGGCGGTCCGCGTTATCGATTCGCTTCGACAACAATTTGTATAATTATCCAATATTATACAAATTGGGAGATGTAGAAGAATATATTATGATCCGCATAAAAAGAAAGCGAGTGATAGGCAATGGATAAAATCCTGATAAAAGGGCTGCGGGTTTTTGCATATCATGGGGTAAATCCTGAGGAAAAGCAAAACGGGCAGATGTTTGAGCTGGACATCACGCTGTGGGTGGATCTGTCAAAAGCCGGACAAACAGACGACCTGAATCAAACCATAAACTATGCCAAGGTATCAAAGCTGGTGGTTGCCGTAATGCAGGCGGAGAAATATGATTTAATTGAACGTGCCGCAACGCAAGTGGCGGATGCGATACTTCAAAATTATCCGGTTGAGACGGTGACGGTTTTGCTTAAAAAACCCGAGGCACCCATGAAAGCAGATTTTGACTATGTCGGAGTTGAAATCACCCGTACACGGGAGGGGATGGAATGAGTCGCGCTGTTTTATCGCTGGGAAGCAATCTCGGTGATCGGGAAAAAAATATCCGTGGGGCGATCCGGTCGCTTTCCTTGCTGCCGCACACAAATTGCTTAAAGATCTCCGACATCTATGAAACTGAGCCGGTAGGCTTTGCCGACCAGCCGCTGTTTCTCAACGCCGCCGCCATTATAGAAACGCAGCTTACACCGCATGCACTGCTGGGCGCCTGCCTCGGCATTGAAGCAGCGCTGGGACGGGTACGTAAATTCCAAAACGGCCCCCGGGTGATTGATATTGATCTTCTGGTGTATGAAAACATCACTTTGAATCACAGCGAGCTGACGCTTCCCCACCCGAGAATGGGGGAACGCGGGTTTGTGCTTGTCCCCCTCGCCGATCTTTTTCCAGACGGGAATGTGCTGGGATTTGATTTCAGCCGGGCAATCCAAAGGAAGAAGCACGACGGGGTACGGAAATATAAAATTCCTTCACCCTAGAAAGAAACTCGGCAGCGGCGTACTACCGTATCTGGTCTGTCTGCTCGATGCAGTCCTGGTCGCCATCGCCGGGCATATTTTCCTGTTTAAGCTTACGACCAAAATGATTTAGCTCTTCCCTAATGATTTTTCTGGGTTTGGCGATCGGCTCCCTGTCAATATACAAGGCCCGATCGCCATCTGTTTTTACCATCCATTTAATCAGCGTTATCTCGGCATTGACAATTTCAATTCCGGTGATACAGGTGGGATGCACACAGCTTCCCACATTGAAATACGGTAATTCCTTTGGAGGAGGACAGGCGGGTCTGTGGGTATGCCCTGCAATTACGGCATATTGATTCACTTTGATCCATTCCTGAATTTTTCTTTCCACCTTTTTCTTGATGGCATAATTTTTGGCCGCACTGGTGATATCCTTATGTCCAAACAGCTCCAGCCTTTTCCATAAATATCTGGAGAGAAACCTTCCCAGCTTCCAGAATATATCACTAATGAAATCGCCCTGGTGCCCATGTATCAGTAAAAATTTCGTTCCGGTTTCGGCATGCTTGAGAATCAATCCCTCATGTGGGACAATCTCTTCAAGCAGAGGCTCAAAGCTATCATTGTAGCTGTTATAATAGCTCTCCAGATGATTGTTCACAAAGTGAGAATACCTTTTTACCATATCATGGTTTCCATAAACCAGATGATATCGCCCCTGCTTATAAAAGTCATGGAGCAGGCGAAAAATATCAGGGTATACACTGCTTATTTCACAGAACTTTTTATTTTTCCACAGCTCATCACTGTCACCCAAGTCAAAATAGGTAAATCCGTTGTTGAAATAATATCTGACGGCGGCATAGTAGAGATTTTGATTGTGCATAAAATCGTCAATCCAGCTTCCGTCTCCCCGGTGGCAGTCGCTCAGCAAAACCAGCTTGGATGAATTGTCAAAGGCGATCTCCGGCGCAGAGTTAAATATTTTTGTCATGCGGTTAAATGTGGATTTTGACGACATAGTATTGTTCCTTTATTACATTATGATTTTTGTTGGGCAAAGAAAATCTATTAGACCTATGAAGCCGGATCTCATTTGCCTAGCGGAAGGAAGCCCTCACCGAGTACCTCATCGGTTGACAAAACCACGATAAATGCCGACGGGTCAATATCATAGACAAGGGTGCGAAGGGTATAGACCTCGGATGGGCGTACGGCGCACAACAGAACCTGTGTATCCTTGCCCGAATAGGCGCCAACCCCTTTCAGGATGGTAACACCTCGCCGCATTTTCTGCATGATTTCAGTTGCTGACTGATACTCATATTTTGTGACAATCAACAGCATTTTTCCCTTGTTCTTTCCATAAATCAAGGCATCCATCAGCACCGTAGTAATAAAGATCAGAATAATGGCGTAAAGTGCGCTTTCAATGTTGCGGTAAACAACCGCTGCGCTTGCTACCACCACTGCATCCACAAGCAGGAGAAGACGTCCCACGGGAACATGTTGGAGCTTTTGCCCAATCAGTCGGGCGATTAGCTCGCTGCCCCCCGTTGTGCCTCCGCGCATATAGATCAATCCCAGACCGACACCCGAAAAAACGCCGCCGAAAATAACAGTCAGTATAATATCTCCGTGAAAAGGCGGGATATATATCTCAAACAAGTCAATCATTAACGAAGATATCAAGATACAGACCGAAGTGCGAACCGTAAAGTCAAATCCGATTCTTCGCCATGCCGCAAGCATAAGGGGAATATTCATGGCTAGGATTGCAATTCCGATTGGAATTGGCGTCAGATAATTAATCTGCATGGCAACGCCTGTCAGTCCGCCGGGTGATATATTTTTGGGTGAGATAAATATAACCACCGCCAGTGCATAAAATGCACTGCCTACAAAATAAAACAGCCCATCGGTAAGCGCGCGCAGAACTTTGCTGTTATCTCGCATCAACTCTATCATTCCTTATGCCTGAATTTTCTTTATACAATCAATATTGTTGCCATAAACAAGGTGTATAACACAATTTGGCTGAAATTTTAGATAGCAAACACCACTTATAGATTATACTGTAAGTGGTCAGACTACTGACAAAGCCCGCCGTTTCGGCGGGCTTTGTCAGTATAAAAAAATTTAAAATATTTAGATGATGTAGGGCGGCTGTTACGTTCGGTGAACCGCATCGAAAAGTACCCGAAGTCTTTCAATGTCTCCGGTTAAGTAGAGATACCCAAACAAAGCCTCCAGCCCTGTCGCGCGGTGATAATCCCCGCCTGCGCGCTGGGTGTGCGCATTGCGCCCCCTTCGATAGACGGCAGCCTCCTCTTCGCTAAGCAAGGGCATAATAACGTCCATTGCCGCCGATTGTGCCTCGGCACGCACCATCGCAACAGACATTTTGTGCAGCTCGCCGTTGGGGCGGTTTGCTTGACACGCCAGTGTTTCCCGTACCATCAGCTCATATACCCCGTCTCCGACAAAAGCAAGCGTCAATGGGCTTAGTATACGAACATCCACATCATGGGGAACCAGTCGTTTCATATCATAAACCATACCTTTCCGGGAAAAACACGTCGCCCCATTCAATCAGGGGAAACATATCCTTATTCTACAAAATCAAACTCAAAATCGAAGATGCTGACGGTGTCACCATCTGTTACTCCTGCATTTCGAAGCGAGTCGATTACACCGCTGGTCTGCAGAATACGCTGAAAATATTGCAGACTGTCATAATCGTCCATGTTGACGCCCCGCAGGAAACGGAGAAGCCACTCACCCTCGACAACATAAGCGCCGTCATCACGCCTTGAAATGTTCACGCTGCGATCCCGCACAGACTCAATGTCGGGTGCGAGAACAGGCTCGGGTGTGTATTCCTTGATGGGCGGCAGCTTGGACAAACGCTCGGCACATTTTTTTATTAGCGCATCGGTACCATGTGCAATTGCTGCCATCATAGGGAAAAATTCATAACCCTGCTCACGCACAGCGGCGGCAACCCTTTCAACCGATTGATCATCGGTGAGATCACATTTGTTGCCGGCAATAATCATAGGACGGGACGCCAGCTCAGGGTTGAATTCGCGTAGCTCTTTGTTGATGGCAGCAATATCCTCCAGCGGATCACGTCCTTCGCTGCCCGAAACATCCACAACATGAATCAGCAGACGGCAGCGCTCGACATGTCGCAGAAAATCATGACCCAGTCCCACGCCTTGACTTGCGCCTTCAATAATGCCGGGAATATCCGCCATGACGAAGGATACCCCTTCGGATACTCTGACAACACCCAAAACAGGAGTTATGGTGGTGAAATGATAGTTTGCCACTTCAGGGCGGGCCTCGCTTACTACAGCAAGCAGCGAGGATTTCCCGACATTGGGGAATCCCACCAGTCCGACATCCGCAATGGA
>DOWI01000044.1:20963-23258 GCA_003519645.1 Oscillospiraceae bacterium | reverse complement strand
GGCCACCTTTTGCAGCAATAAACGGTTCATCCCCCGAAATGTCTGCCATCAGACGTCCGCTTTGATTGTCATAAACCAATGTCCCACGCGGAACCGGTATGATAATGTCGCCGCCGGCCTTTCCGAAACAGCGCTTGCGTCCGCCCGGTTTTCCGTTTTCAGCCAAGAATTTTCTTTGATAACGGAAGTCTGAAAGAGTATTTATACCATCATCTACAGTAAATACCACATTACCGCCCTGTCCGCCGTCTCCGCCATCGGGACCTCCGGCGGCANNTGTATCAATAAACATATGCGGCTCCTTAAGTATAAGGGATTCGATTGTAGTGTCCACAGTCTGCATTAAACGCTGGAAAATTCGTTCACCTTATAGAATACCCAGATTTTTTACGAAAAAATCAATCGGTTTGGCAACATATTCTTCCAAAAAGAAATGTTTAAAAAAATCCCCGCCTGAAGCGGCGGGGATACGGTTCAAAAGGCATATAGCGGTGCAAACATTATTGCTCCGCAGCATATACGCAAACACGCTTGCGATCCTTGCCCATACGCTGAAATCTGACTTTCCCGTCAACCAGCGCAAACAAGGTATCATCNNGCCCCGCTGGCGAACAAGGATATTACCAGCCAGCACAAACTGACCGTCGGCGCGCTTGACACCGAGACGCTTTGATTCGGAATCGCGTCCGTTTTTTGTAGAGCCGACGCCCTTTTTATGAGCAAAAAGCTGAATGTTTATTTTAAGCATTTGTTACACCTCCGTAAATCACCTTGATATTGTGTGGGTACTGTTTTTGCATTTCTGCTAGATGCAGGCGAAAGCCTTCCAGAACATCACGGCAACGATTGGCTTGGCTGTCGGTCAGTATAACCCGGAGAAAACCCTCGCGCTCCTGAATATCAGCCGGTACACCCATAATCTCGGTAATGGTATTGGCAGTCATCAGCGCTGCGGATGACACCGCTGCACAGACAATGTCTCTGCCAAAACATCCGAAGCCTGAATGACCTCTCAATTCAAAACCGACCAGAATGCCCTGCCTTATAAAAAACTTACTCCGCGTCATTGGCCTTTTCTTCAGCCTTTGCCTTAGGGGCTTTGGCGTGGATGGTTTCAATCTGCACCTTTGTATAGGGCTGACGATGGCCCATCTTGCGCTTGCTTCCCTTCTTGGGGCGATAGGTGAAAACGGTGATCTTCTTGCTTTTTCCGTTTTTCAGCACACGCGCTTCAACGCTGGCACCCTTAATGTTGGGCTTGCCCAGCTTGAGCGTTTTGTCGTTGTGGAGAGCAATCACATTTTCAAATGTGATTGTAGATTCCTCGGCGGCATCCAGCTTTTCAATGTACAGAACATCGCCGCTCTGCACCTTGTACTGCTTGCCTCCGGTTTCAATAATGGCATACATTTGTGGAAAGCACCTGCTTTTCTTTAGGACTCGCTGTTATAGGCGGGGCAAACACCCACTTACATGCCCGGAACATGCGGCATTCGACATTGTAACATGCCAAAAAATAAATGTCAAGTAATCTAAACCTTTATGAGACATAAAATAACGCAGAAATATTGCCGGAAATTTTGGATAAACCATCATGCAGTTCATGGCATATTCATAGAAACATGGTTATCTCGCTCTTATAAATATGCGAAATCAGAAGAAAAACTACTTGCGAGCATTGTCTAGCCCGCAAGTAGTTTTTCGATAGAAAGTGCGGCATCATTCATCGCTGCTTTTGAATACAAATCCGTTCTCATCCGCATCGACCACAATATTGCTTCCGGCTTTAAACTTGCCTTCCAACAGACTTTCCGCCATGGCATCCTCAATCTTGGACTGAATGGCGCGGCGGAGCGGACGAGCTCCGTAAACCGGATCAAATCCTTCTTTAGAAATTTGCTCAACCGCTTCATCGGTCACCGAAACGCGTATGTCCATATCGGCCAATCGCTTGTCAAGCTGGCTGAGCATACGGCGGGCAATCTCCTGTATATCCTTCTGGGAAAGCTTGCTGAAAACAATAATATCGTCCACCCGGTTGAGGAACTCGGGACGAAAGGCACGTTTCAGCTCGCCCATAACATTGTCACGTATCCTCTTCTGATCGGCTTCATCGCTCTCCCCACGCCCCGCATCTCCGAAGCCGAGACTGTGCTTTTCGGTGATCAGTCTTGCGCCGACATTTGACGTCATGATGATGATGGAGTTTTTAAAATCGACTCTTCTTCCCTGTGCATCGGTCAGTATACCGTCCTCAAGAATCTGGAGCAGCATATTGAACACATCGGGGTGAGC
>DOWI01000044.1:8166-20915 GCA_003519645.1 Oscillospiraceae bacterium | reverse complement strand
TGCTTTTCCATATATTCAGACATATCCAGTCGAATCATGGCGTCCTCGTCTCCAAACATCGCCTCTGCCAGCGCCTTACATAACTCAGTTTTGCCAACACCCGTCGGGCCGAGGAAAATGAATGAACCGGTGGGACGCTTTGGATCCTTAAGCCCCACTCTTCCGCGCCGTATCGCTTTTGAAACGGCGGTTACCGCTTCATTCTGACCTACAATCCGTTCATGGAGAATATTCTCCATGCGAAGCAGTCGTTGCCCTTCCTCTTCGGTAAGCTGTACAACAGGCACGCCCGTCCAGCTTGATACAATCTCGGCAATTTCATGCTCGTTCACCTGACCGGTGATACCCGAATTCTTTTCCTGCCATTCATTTTTCATGGATTTTAGATTTTCCTCGACTATCTTCTGCTGATCGCGCAGACGGGCAGCACGTTCAAAATCCTGCTCGTTAACGGCTGATTTCTTTTCCTCATCCAACCGCTTGACCTCGTCTTCAAGCCTCTTTAAATCAGGGGGCGGTGTAAAAGCGCGCAGGCGTACTCTGGAAGCCGCCTCATCCACAAGGTCAATCGCCTTGTCGGGCAGATAGCGGTCGGAAATATAACGTACCGACAACCGGACAGCCGCTTCAATCGCCTGGTCGATAATTTTAACCTTATGATGCGCTTCATATTTATCGCGTAGTCCGCGAAGAATCTGCACCGCCTCTTCCGAAGTGGGTTCTCCTACCGTAACCGGCTGGAAGCGCCGTTCCAGTGCAGCATCCTTTTCAATATGCTTCCGATATTCATCAAGGGTGGTTGCACCAATGATCTGCAGCTCGCCCCTCGCCAGAGATGGCTTTAGTATATTGGCAGCGTCGACTGCGCCTTCGGCGGCACCCGCTCCGATTAGCGTATGAATCTCATCAATAAACAAAACGACGTCTTTGGCTTTGATTACCTCATCGATTGCATTCTTAATCCGCTCTTCAAAATCGCCACGGTATTTTGTACCTGCTACCATCCCGGTCAAGTCAAGTGTCACAACCCGCTTGCCATGCAGCAGCTCGGGCACTTCGTCCGAAGCGATCTTCTGTGCAAGACCTTCTGCAATCGCGGTTTTACCGACACCCGGTTCGCCAATCAGGCAGGGATTGTTTTTTGTACGGCGTGATAAAATCTGAATCACGCGTTCTATCTCGTTGGCGCGCCCAATAACCGGATCAAGCTTGCCTTCACGGGCATACTGCGTTAAATCGCGTCCGAACTGGTCAAGCGTCGGGGTTTTGCCGCCTGATCTTGCCACATTGGATCTTCCTCCGCGAATTCCTTCGGATGCAGTCTGAGGGGTACTCATCCCAATCGCCTGTGAGATATCTCCGAACAGATCATCGGTTCTTGCGCCGAGCGCAGCAAGCAGACGAACCGCAACACTGCTTTCATCACGCAGGATTGCCATCAAAATATGCTCTGTTCCTACATATCCGTGCTGCATAGCAGCGGCTTCACTCATAGCCATCTCCATGGCTTTTTTTGCGCGGGGTGTAAAATCCTCGGGAGACAGTCTGTTGGGCTC
Source organism: Oscillospiraceae bacterium (assembly GCA_003519645.1). Next base: position 19,359 of record DOWI01000044.1, on the reverse strand, counting down.
ACCCGACGATTCAGCATGGGAAATTGCCTCTTGATACTGGGCGGCTGTTACCCCTCTTGTGCCCATAACCGAAGCCGCAACACCGGTTCCCTCACGGAGGAGCCCCAGTACAAGATGCTCGGTTCCGATATAAGTATGGCCAAGTTCCTGGGCTGCTTGAATCGCAAGATTTAGAGCTGTATTTGCTTTTTCGGTAAATCCTTTAAAACGATACATAATAATCCATGTCCTTTCCGGATTTCATGTCCCCCAAAGGACATAAAACCTTTTTTATGAGGGCAATATCAGTCGCCCTTGTGACCAACAATCTTTTATCGATAAAATATCTTAGGTTTCTATGAAAGTTCTCCGGTACGGGTAAGCCGCGATCTCACCATGCTTGCACGTTCCACATCTCGTTGAGCAGGCTCCATATCCTTTCTCGCAGCCGCCATAATGGTTGCGGGCTGTGCGTCGCTGATTAGCCCGCTCAATGTGTCAAGACTGATTCCTTCCACAATACCAAGTGCCACGCCGACACGAAGGTTTGAAATCAACGTCATGAACTCGTCATGAGACAAAAGTCTTGCCGTCTGGAGCAGCCCGAGCGAACGCCAAACCATATCTTCAAAACGCGGGTTGCGGCGAAGCTGTTCCCGCCCGGCACGTTCCTCACGAATAATTTGAGCCGCAATTCCTTTCAAATTTTCAATTGCAGCCTGCTCGGAAATACCGAGAGTAACCTGGTTGGAAAGCTGATAAATTGCCCCTTCCGGCTTACTGCCCTCGCCGTACAGCCCTCTGATGGTAAGCCCTAGTTTAGAAACCGTATTTGCCAACTGCTGGATTGCTCCCCGCTCATGCAAGGCGGGCAGGTGAAGCATGATGGACGCCCGCATTCCGGTTCCGAGGTTGCTGGGGCATTGCGTAAGGTATCCCAGTCTATCGTCAAAGGCGAATTTCAGCTTTTCATCAAGCAGCGTGTCGATTTCATCGGCAATTTTGTAAGCTTCATCCAGATCCAGTCCGGGGCGCATCACCTGAATGCGGAGATGATCCTCTTCATTGATCATAACGCTTACGCTCTCATCCTTTTTGAGCAGCATTGCGCTGCCTTTGTCGCACTTGGAAAACTCCGGACTGATTAGGTGCCGTTCTACCATTGAGAGAGCATCTCTGGTTTCCATGTTTTCCATTTCAAGAAAATCATAGTCTCCCGCTCTGTCGCTCTCTTTCAATGCTTCCCGGGTTCTTTGGGTTACCTCGTTCCTGCGTTCGGCGCTCAGTCCCGCGGGAAAAGGAACGCTGCTTAAATTTCGTGCCAGCCGCACACGGGTGCTGATGACGACATCTCCTTGAGTGCCGCTTTTTTGGTACCATTTCGCAGATTTATTATACATATTGTTCACCATTCCTTTCTGGCTTAACGTAACCGGAAGGTTATTGCTCCGGATTCTCCTCTTTTTCGATTTCATGTATGCGATCACGCAGCGACGCGCACTTTTCATACTGCTGCGCCGCAATGCAGTCTGTCAGCTCCTTGCGCAGACGGTCAAGCTCTCTTTCATTTTTTAGCTGGATGCCGCCGCTGTTCGGAACCTTCCCTGTATGTCCTGTTTTGCCATGGATCCGCTGAATCGATGGAAGAAGGCGGTCATAAAAAGTTGTATAACATGTAGGACAGCCTGCCTTACCCGATTCGGCAATTTCTCGAAAGCTATGTCCGCAGCCCTTGCACCGAACCGCATCTGTAATTGAACGTGCAGACGGCTCAGCAAATAGGCTGCCCCAAAAATCTCCAAGGTCAAATCCCACCCCGTTAAACATGGAATCAAATCCCTGCTTGGCGGCGCATTCGGCACAAAGATGCCATTGCGTTGTTTTTCCGTTTATTGTTTTTTTAATAAAGGTTGTTGCCGTACGTTTTTCGCAATTTTGACACAACATAATCGTTCATCCTTTCATCGTTAGATATAAAACTTAAATTAAGTAATTAAAGCGGTAAGCATCTGCTTGAGAAGGCTTGCGCGAAGCATATCACGATACTCGGGCGGAACATCGCGGTAACCTTGGTCCGACAAAGCTGCCAGCAAAACACGCGCCGCAGTTTCCGAAATCATCTTCTGATACATCAAATTTTCAACAATGGCCTGGGCGGTTGCCGAATTGAGGGTATGCCCGACCGCATTAACAGTATGCATAAGCGGAGATGTCCCCCTGCCGAGCTTTACACGGCGAACGCGAATATAGCCTCCGCCGCCCCTTCTGCTTTCGATAATATACCCTTGCTCGGGTGTAAAGCGCGAGGTCAGAACATAATTAATTTGGCTTGGAACACAACCCAGCTCTTCAGCCAATTCGTTCCTTCTAAGCTCGGCTTCTCCGTCATCCGCACACTCTAGCATATTAAGAATATAGGCTGCAATCTCATCACTTAAACGCATAACGGTTTGTCTCCTTGTCTTTTTATTCACTGGGTCTGACCTTCCCTGACTTTCTTGACCATATTATACACCTAATGATCAGAGATAGTCAAAGTCAGAAAAGGTCAGTATTTACTTTATATTGTTTTTCTAGAGATGATTTTTTTAATTTATCTCACGTATGCTCCGGATTGTTCGTTTTTTCTTTGATTTTCTTGTTGTTATATTTTGGCTGTACAAACCTTCGCGCATGGATTTGTGAATGTTCCTCTTCTGAAAACGGGTCGGGGGATATCTCTTCAGCTACTTCCCAATCGTTATCCGGCAGATACCTCCTGCCTTTCGAATGACCGCCAAATCCAAAACCTGATTTTTTCATTTTAAACTCCATATCCTTTCCGGGTTTTATGCCCCCGAATAGACATAAAACCACATTTAAAAATATAGGGGTTGAATATTTAGTCAAACAAGTACTTTCTGCCGATATCCTATGCAATCATGTTGTTTTTTATTCAATGTTATGTGGGTGCGGATTCTGTAACCACATTATATTCAATTTCATAATATATGATGAGCCCATGAAAGGGGGTAAGCGCATGAGTCTGAGAAATTTATTTGATGACATGGATTGCTCTTTGCTGCTTTTTATCATCATTATCATTCTGCTTCTTCAAGACTAGCGGAACAGATTTTCCTCCTCCTTAATCAAAGGATTGCTTTCTTTCGATTATCTATTTCGCCTTATGAAGTGAATCCTTCCCTCTGTCAAGCGACAGAGGGAAGGATTCATCTATGATACCATCGGCGAGAAATGATTTAACACCTTAAAATTTAATCGCAACCAAGTGTTCAGATACATGGTTATGATTTTCGAAAAAATTGATTCGGTCTAAATTAGGGGTTGCAAAAGAGCCGGTTTCAGTGTAGAATAATCGTTGCCTTCCATCCGCCCGTGGCGAAGCTGGATATCGCAGCAGATTCCGATTCTGAAGGCCGGGGGTTCGAATCCCTCCGGGCGNNGCACCATCAAAAAACCCGCTAACCATGCGGGTTTTTTGCTATTTATTCTCCGCTAATCGCAACCTCTGTTTCGAGGATGAAAAAGCGCTATTTTCGACTGCTTGTGTGTGAACCCTACGTGATAGCCGCTTTCACAAAATTTTATACATAGCCCGCTGAAATTAAAATCAGCGGGTTTTTTCTATTTTAAAGGAGGTTTTACAATTATGCATCGATTCAAATCTAAGGAAACATTGGAACAACAAAAGGAATACTTGCAGCAAAAGTATCCGGTCGGAACCCGTATTGAGTTAATCCAATTATGTAATGATGAGCGAGATATGCCTACAGGCTTGCGCGGTACAGTGGTAGGCATGGACGATCAACCAGCCCTTTTAATGCATTGGGACAATGGACGCACCTTGTCGATTTTTCCTGATGAGGATAGCTTCCGAAAGTTAAATCTGGAGGAGCTTGCTCAAGAACAAGAAGAACAGCAGCAGGAGAAAGGCGGAATCAATTTTGCTTGAATTAAACCAAGTATACAACATGGATTGCCTTGAGGGATTAAAGCTGTTGGACTCTGACAGCATCCATTGTTGTATAACCAGTCCCCCATATTGGGCGTTGCGAAATTACGGGGTATCCGGACAGATCGGACAAGAGAACACTCCAGCAGAATATGTAGAACGCCTTTGTGCTGTCTTTTTTGAATTGTATCGAATTCTGCGTCCAGATGGAGTGTTTTGGCTTAACATTTCCGACACATATTGCGGCACAGGAAACAAAGAGGACTACTTCGATCCCAAAAACCCAAAAGGAAGCCTTGCGAATGAATTCGCNNAGAAAAAAGCCAAAAACAATCGTATCCCCGGAATAAAACCCAAAGACCTGTGCGGTATTCCCTGGCAGATTGCTTTTGCACTGAGAGATATGGGTTGGTACCTTCGACAAGAAATCATATGGGAAAAACCAAATTGTATGCCTGAAAGTGTCACAGACCGATGCGTGAAATCTCACGAGTCGGTCTTTTTGTTTGCCAAGAATCAACGATACTACTTTGATTACAAAGCTATTCAGGAACCAGTTGCCCAAAGCACTATTGAAAGGGCAAAGCGAGGGGTATCAGAAAACAACAAATATGTGGATGGTGCACCGGGGCAAACTGCGCAATCCATCAATAAACCTTGTTCTGCACTATCCTTGAAAATCCCTCAGAAACGAAACAGGCGGTCTGTATGGAGTATTCCGAATCAGCCATTGAAAGAAAGCCATTATGCTTCCTTTCCCCGTGCATTGGTGGAACCCTGCATCCTCGCAGGATGTCCGACAGGAGGCACTGTATTGGATCCGTTTATGGGATCGGGCACTACCGCCATGACCGCCAAATTGCTCGAGCGGCACTATATCGGCTTTGAGTTGAATCCCGAATATATAAAAATCTGTGAAAAACGAATTAAGGAAGGGAAATAAATATGCCCAATCATGTAACCAACAGAATCACCATCTACGCCGATGATAATCGGATACAAGAAATCCTTGAATCTATAAAAAGTGATGAGGTAGGACTCGGAAGCATTGATTTCGAAAAAATCATATCACCACCAGAAGATATTTATCGTGGCAATGTAGGTTTAGAAGAACAACGCAAATATGGCAATAACACGATGTTGAGTTTCGGCTACGAAAACTGGGATACGAAATGGAATGCATATGGCTACGATCACTTTTTCCCATACGAGGGCGGAAATACAATAGAATTTCTAACCGCTTGGAGCCGTCCTGAGCCGGTTATTATAAAGCTGTCTCAAATGTTCCCGGATGTACAGTTCCACCATGCTTGGGCAGATGAAGATATCGGCAGCAATGTCGGTGAGATTTTATATCAGAACGGCGAAGAATTGGAATATAATGTCCCTGCACAACATACAAAAGAAGCATATGAAATGGCGTCTGAAATTCATGATTTGGAACTTTCCGAGTTCGGTCTGTTTTACGATGAAAAAAGCGGAAGCTATAAATATGGGGAACAAGAAGAAACCGAAGAAATGGGAGGTATGAGCTTACAATGAAAGAAATTACAATCGATGAACTGCGACGGCTACACAACACCGAAGGACTTATTATACAGGGCTGCGGTGGTGATTTAGAAGAATGGGTTGCCGGAATCAATGAACTGCTTACCAAAGAAAATATTTTTCTAGACGGCGACACTTTCAAAGAGGTTTCCGTTTTCGAACATGATGGTCGCACCAATCTGATTTTCAGTCTGGAAAAGGTGAAAATGGATTGGAATAAGTTGGCCATATGGCGTTTGTCTTCTCATGAAGCCTTTGGTGGAACTTGGCTTTCCGACTATGTCCCGAATCGATTGGGCGGTTTTGTCATAGAAAAGGCAAAGCCCGACTGTCCCCTCATTGGGCAGGACGGCAACATTTTCAACCTGATGGGGATCGCTGCCCGAACACTAAAAGATAACGACATGAGAGATCAGGCCGCCGAAATGCAGCAGCGAATTATGAACAGCGGCAGCTATGACGAAGCCCTGTGTATTATTGGCGACTATGTCAATATCACTTCAGTGGATGGCGACCATGATCTAGATCAAGACGAAGATTTCGGTATAAGTATGACTTAATCACTACAATCAAATATATAAAACCTGCGGGGTCGTTTTGCGTGTGAGGCTTATCAGTAAGCCAGCAAAACGGCCCTATTTTTTATGCCTGTTTTGAAGGACACGCAAGCCCTTATCTTAGAAAGGACGGTGTTTTGCGTGAATATAGAATGCAATTGTATTTTGTGTTTTGTAAATTCGCAACTTAGACGGGTGGTGGATTTATGAACTCCTTTATGAGTTGGATTGGGGGCAAGAAAGCGCTTCGTGATGAAATCTTAATGAGATTCCCTGTCAATTACTCTCGATATATCGAGGTGTTCGGCGGCGGGGGTTGGATTCTGTTTCACAAGGATCCCAAAAGAGATCATGAAGTCTACAACGATTTTAATCCCAACCTTGCCAACCTGTTCCGTTGTGTGCGGGACCACCCGGAAGAATTAATTTCGCGGTTAGAGTTTACTCTCAATTCCCGTGAGGATTTTAAGCATATTCGAAACGAATTAAAAACAAGAACCGATCTGCCGGATGTACAGCGGGCTGCCTATTTTTATCAGATCATTCGTCAGAGCTATGCCAGTGGCCTGGATAGCTTCGGCGCACAGCCCCGTTCCATGTGGGCGAACTTTCCGCTGATTCGGGCTTGCTGCGGCAGACTCCAATCGGTTGTGATTGAAAATAGGGATTTTGAACATCTCATCAAACAGTATGATCGCCCTGAATCTTTCTTTTATTGTGACCCGCCGTATTATGCAACGGAGGATTATTACGAGGATGTGGGTTTTACGGCAGCAGACCATCAGCGTTTGGCAAATGCACTGTTTAATATTCAAGGAAAATTCCTGCTGTCCTATAACGATTGTCCCGAAATTCGCGCTATCTATGACCACTCTGGCATTACGGTTGAAGGTACCAGTCGTCTCTCCAACATCGCTCAGCGATACGAGGGCGGGAAGCAATACGCTGAGCTGATTATCTCCAACTATGATGTGACCGAACAGGCTCGAAGCTTTCTACAGCTTACGCTGTTCGATGATCCGGAAAAACTACCACGAATGTTAGAGGAAAGGAAGATTGTAAGTGGAAAAATTTAAGCTTATACCGATACCGGCAGAGGATTATGATGCACTTGGAATCTGTCCGGACACCATCTTAGAAACCTATATCACTGAGGACGGCGCACTGATTGTACGCAGAGTGACCAACGACGATCTTGAAGAATTCGTCTGTGATGGCGACTGTGATAGTTGTCCGATAGCAGAGAATGATTGTGACGGCGATTGCTTTTCNNTATACAGAAAGCACCGTAAATTCAAAAGAAGGAGTGAACTGACATGGCAGAAACAATATACAAAGTTCTCGGTAAAAGAGGGCGCATCACCATACCCTGGGAAATTCGCAAGGAGTTAGGATTCGCCTATAACGATGTAATCAGCTTTGTAACTGATGGCAGTTCCGTCACTGTCAAACGGGAAAAACTCTGCACCGGATGCCAATCCTCGTCCCCGTTAACAGAAGAAAAGGAAACCACAGTAGCACTGAAGGAGCTGCTGGATGACCTGAATCCGGATGAATTGCGGTCAGCACTGATCTACCTGTCAATTCGCTGGGCAGAGTATAGCGATTCTCTCCCCAGCAAAATCGGAGGTAGTTTGAAAGACAAATCTTTAAAATAGGAGTTTTGTCCTTTCGTAACATACAGAAAAGCACGAATTAGGCTTCGCCTAAATGGACAAAACATCCCCCATTGATGTAAAAGGAGGAAATAAACAATGTCTGATTTCAAACCCTTGTATCGCTACTCCTATTATGAAGCTCTAAATCTAGGAGAACAGGAACAGTGGCGGGAATCCTTTGCAGAAAACCAGCGGTGTCGGGATTATATTGACAGTATGGTTCGAGAAAACTTTGATGGACTGCACCTAAATGGCGATATCCCGCAGAAAGCCATTGCAGAGTTTGGGTTTGACCGTACTCGATGGATTTTCGCTAATCATATTCAGCACTACAACTATGATGGACGAATCAGCCCTGATAATAAGTCATGGGCTTCGGAAATTTACATTCCTTACCCGAAAAACGATGACCAAATAAACCACAATCATGACTTTCTTCTAAAAAGTCATAACACATTGGTAAACCATCTTGCCGGCAAAATTCAGCAGATGTATGCTTCCCTCAATTTATATGATCACAGGCATCGTGTACAGGCTGATAAACCCCAAGATTACACCGGAAAGCTGTTGATCCTGAGGGCAGATGTGCTAAAGGAATCTTATCGAACACCGGAAAACCAATTGTTCCTGGCGCAATCCGGATTTGGTTGTTCCCCTGATGCATCGGGACGCGCTGTATACGGACAGTTTTTGATTNNGTTCGGTTCAACCGCCATGATTTTATCGGGATTTGCGATGAGAACTATCTGCCGGATTGGGCGAAAGAAAAACTGTCGGAGTTACAACCCAACCATGAGCCGGAGGGAGGCCCACAGCCTGTTATGAAAGGAATGTAAGCAGATGAAAATACGAATCTTTCAGATTAATACCGACCGGGATACTCTTGGAGTGAAGTTTTCCGGATTGCAGGAAACACAAAACATTCAGCGATCAAATGAGCGCTCGACACGAATTGATCCCACGCTTTATGACGAGGTATATAGCGGTGAAGTGGATTGCAAATCCTTGGAGGATGTTTTTTCCCTCTTTAACGTAAGTTACCCGCCCTTTTTTCGAGGTCATTCATTGAGCGTCAGTGACATTGTTGAAATTACTGAAAACAAAAACGACTATCTCCGTGGGGCATTTTTCTGTGACAATATCGGGTTCGAAAGCATAGAATTTGACAGCTCAAAAGCGGTAAAGCCGGACAATCTCCTTCGTGTTGTAGCACTGGAACCGGGTAAGCTGCCCTATGAAACCGAAGTGGTTGACAGCTTTCGGGCATTTCAACAGGCGGTATGCGGGTATTTTGAGGTGGCGTACCCCTTTGAAGATGATGCCGTCATAATCGCAAATGAGGAGGGTTATCTTATTGAAATGGAACCCACTTGCGTTATTAACGGCAACCTGTATGTGGGACCGGCATTTATCGTAAGAAACGGCGGAGATGGAAGCTTTTATTCACTAACCGATAGTCAGGTGAAAAAATATCTTAACACATTTCAAAAGGCCGTGATGATTGACGATTTCGACAATGATATAGATTTTGGCATTCAATTGCAATAAAACGAAAAAAGGAGTTTACTATGGCAACCAAATCAAGCAAACAAACTGAAACCAAATCGGTTCAAAAGCCAGCAGAACAGGCCCCGCAAATCCCTATCAGAGCCAATATCAATTGGGTGAATCAAAAGGAGGACGGAAATGTTCGAGCAACAGCCAGTTTGAATATTGGCGGTGCGTTTGCTGTTCACGGCATCAAGATCATCAGCGGTGCAAAGGGCGACTTTGTTTCCATGCCCTCGTATAAATCTGGTGATAACTATAAGGATATCTTCCATGCGGTAACAGCTGATGCACGACAGCAAATGAACGAGGCGGTAATGAAAGCCTATGAGCAAAAGCTGTCAACAGAAATAACCGAGGGCGTGGACATGAAAATGAAATAACTTCTGCAATAAAATCTTCTCAAAAAAGACGGCATGACACCGTCTTTTTTTCTGCCCTTTTGGTTTGAATACCCATCCCTTAATCCGTAATTCGCTTGCAATTTGAATGAGGCGTAGAAACGGAAGGGATAGGTATTTAAATAGATTACTTCAAGGAAAGGAGAGTAATGAGTGACACTTACCGCAAAAATTCATAAGGTTTTTGACGAANNGGGTAAAGGCCATTGCTTCGGTGACAATTGGTGACGATTTTGCCGTCCATGGCGTCAAGGTGCTGGCCGGATCAAACGGCGACATTGTAGTGATGCCGGCTACCAAATACAAAGATCGGTATCAAGACACCTTCCATCCCATTAATCGGGAAGCCAGAGCCAACATTACGAGCGTCGTGCTGGATGCTTACACTCAGTATCTTTCGCAGGGTACACATTCCGCTCGGGCAGCCAATCCCAAGACCGGTGAAGCCCAAGACATGACACAGACCATGTAAATCGTCTCCCAAAAAATAATATTAAAACAGAAAGAGGTATCTTTTATGAAAAACCTGAAAAACAAAATGATGTCCTTTGTAATTCGTACCAAAACTGCTCTCTCCAACAAAAAGGCTGAAGGTTTCATTGACAGCGGGGTCAAGATTTTGATCGCTGTTGTGATTGGCGCGCTTTTGCTTGCCGGGCTGTATGTCCTGTTTGGGGACACCATTCTGCCCACACTGACCGAAAAGATCGGCGACCTGTTCGATTACGCAGGCTAAAAGAATTTGTTATGCGGAGCGGGCATAAAAGTTCGCTCCGCATTATCTTTTTATTGGAGGTTAGTTATCGTGAAAAAAATCTTATTAATTCTTATCTGCCTCATCATCTGCACATTTGTCATCGGCTGTGGTGCAAAGCAGCCCATTACAGTCACATTGGACGGCGGGATCCGCTTTTCCGAATCCACCGATCATATCACCTTGAATCAATTGGAGAGCAAGCTCAAAAAAGTCACATTCAAAAACAGCAAGCAGCCTTTGTTTGAGAGCATTACCATGACTGAAAACAAGGGTATATTTTATAATTCCTATCGCATTTCAGCCGTCACTCATCCACAAAAAAACAGTGAAGAATCAACCCTTACCATCACCATGCCCGGAAAACCCTCCGGTGTTCGGAATGGGATCATTCAAGAAAAACAGGTGGTCTTCCCTCTGATAGAATTAGCGGATCCGATAGAGTTAGTGGCTGAATTTGAAGAAAATAATATTGGCATCATGATTGGAATTATCGCAGTGCTGGTTGTAATTATGGCAGCATTCTTTATTTTTATTAAGCGTGGCGGTGGTGGCGGCTATGACAGTTATTAAAGAAGTGATTTTTGCTGCCCTACTGATTTATGCCGCTGTTTCCGACATACGAACCAGAGAGGTATCTGATGCCGTCCCTATTATGATTACCATTACAGCCTTTATTGGACAAACAACCGGCGCTCTGCCCGGAATGCTCTTTGCAGCGATAGTCATCACAATTCCACAGCTTATAGTCGCAATACTGAAGCCAGGCAGCTATGGCGGGGCAGATATCAAAATT
>DOWI01000044.1:0-8131 GCA_003519645.1 Oscillospiraceae bacterium | reverse complement strand
TGCCGTATCTGGCGGCGGGAAGTTTTTTCGCATTTCTAATATAACAGGAGGAAACACCGTATATGAAAAATAGAACAATTATCGGTATTATATGCATTGTACTAGCGGCGGCTATTATGTTTGGCCTCACGCCGCTGGTCAACACCATCGCATCCGGTAAGATTGAAGTGATGCAGGTGCTCAGACGCATTGAACCGGGGCAAGCGATTACAGCGGAGGACATTGCAAAAGTACAGATCGGCAGCTTTGGGATTAAGGATACCGTCATAAGGGATGAAAAACAGCTTATCGGGAAATATGCTGCTGTCACAATTGTGCCGGATAACTGCATCTATCCCGATATGATCAGTGAACAAAGCGACTCTGCTGACCATGTGTTCCGGCAACTAAACGGATCACAAATAGCAATCAGTATCACCATTTCAACTTTTGCAAACGGTCTTTCAGGCAAACTGCAAAACGGAGATATCGTCAGTGCTGTCATCGTATCTGAAAACGAAAGCGCTATTCCAACCGAACTAACCTATCTTCGAGTTATCACCACGACAACCTCAAAGGGAACGGATAGTGATCAGCTAACCGCAAACGAGGATGGAACCACTGACCTTCCCGCAACAGCCACTCTCATGGTAACACCTGCACAGGCAAAGCTGTTGGCACTTCATGACCGTAAATCCCATATTTACCTAACCCTTGTTTATCGAGGCGATACAGAAATCGCTCAAAAGTTTTTGGATGCACAGGCTGTAGTGCTGGCAAAGACAGGTGATGACAATGAGTAAAGTAATCGCCGTATGGGGCGCACCCGGCACAGGGAAAACGACTTTCGCCGTCAAAATGGCGCTTAGCATCTATGACCAGTACAACGCTACGGTGTTAATGCTGTCCTGTGACAATCAGACTCCTGTTTTGCCTGTGTTATTCCCGAAGCGAAAAGCCAACGAGATGTATTCAGTGGGTGCGGCCCTTTCCAAAGCTTCCTCTACACAGGATGATGTTATAGGTAGTATTGTCACAGTTGGTAAAAGACAAAACTTTGGTGTTCTTGGATATAAGGATGGAGAAAACCAGTATACCTATCCAAAATACAATGAGGTACAAGCCTCAACATTTTTGACGATTTTGCAGTCCCTTACTGATTATGTGATTGTAGATTGCGGCTCAGAGCTTACCGGATTGTCCGCCGCCGCTGTTAAAGCTGCTGATGCTGTTTTTCGACTTGCTGCCCCCGATTTAAAAAGCATTAGCTTTTTTTCTTCGCAGTTACCTTTGTACGGTGAAAATAGCTTTCAAACAGAGGGGAATATTGTAGGAATTAATATTACCGACAAAGAACTCTATCTCCCCACACAGGAATGCAGAACACATTATAAGGATGTATCTTTTGTTTTGCCCTATTGTCGGGAGCTTAAGGTACAGATGTTAAATGGTGAGCTGTTTAGTTCGGTTGCCGACAAGAAATATCGAGAAATGATTCGAAAAATTGCAGAAAAGGTGGTGTAATAACCGATGGATTTCTGGAGTCTCTTATCTCTTACCCAAGAACATATCTCAGCACATTACGCCGCCGTGTTGACTGACCGTAAAAAGCTAGTGCAATTGAAGGCATATATTGAAAAGTATCTGCGGGATATGAATTATTCTGTAGAGGGATACACACAGGAAGAATTGATTGATGCACTCTATTGCGAAATGGCAGAATATTCGGTGCTGACCAAATATCTTGGTTCTCCAGATCTGGAAGAAATCAATGTAAATGCTTGGAACGATATTGCCCTAACCTACCTTGACGGCAGCATTGTCAAAACAAAAGAGCATTTTCATTCGCCGCAGCACGCTGTAGATATTATCAAAAGGCTATTGCATCACTCTAACATGATTATTGACAATGCCACACCTATGGCACAAGGACATCTTCCGGGCAATTCCCGTATTACGGCACTCAAGGAACCTATTGTAGATAAAACTTCAGGCATCGCCTGTTCCATCCGTTTACTACACCCGAAAAGAGTTGATCGCCGGATGCTCCTTAATACGGAATTTTGTACGGATGAAATGCTCTCGTTTCTTGAAATGTGTGTGCGTTACGGTGTTTCCGCTGTTATGGCAGGAGCCACCAGTTCAGGAAAAACAACTTTACTCAATGCCCTGCTGCAAAGTATTCCTGACAACAAGCGTATATTCAGCATTGAGTCCGGATCTCGCGAATTGTCCTTAATTCGAATGGGTAAGGACGGCATTTCCAACAATGTGGTTCATACGCTCTCCAGACCGTCTGATAATCCGGCCTATGACATTACTCAGGAAACTCTTGTTGTGGCGTCATTACGATTTAATCCGGATATTGTGGTGGTGGGTGAAATGCGGGATCTCGAGTGCCACTCCGCGGTAGAAGCCTCTTTGACCGGACACACGGTGGTGTCTACAGTTCATGCGGGTGCCGCGGATGCGGCGCATATGAGAATCTCTCTATTGTGCCAAAAACGGTTCCCCATTGACTTTACCACCTCATTAACACAGACGGCACAAGCTTTTCCGCTGGTAGTTTATGTGCATAAATGTGAGAACAACGCAAGAAAAATCATGGACATCTCGGAGTGTGAAATTCTTCCTACCGGCGAAAGAAGGTATCGCACATTGTATCGCTATAACATCACCCGCAACGAGATCATAAACGGCGAAACGGTGATTGAGGGATACTTTGAAAAGCCGAATATCCTGTCTGACAGCCTACGCCGAAAGCTGATGCAATACGGTGTTCCACAAAATGAGTTACAAAAATTTACCAGAAAGGAGTCAGGTTAAGAAATGATAATTCCGCTTATCTCTTCGTTGTTTTTGATGGCCGCCATCGTGCTGCTTTTGGATTTAACACCGGAACGGATAACCAACGATGTTCTCCGAATCATCTCTCCGAACCAAAGTCTGCGGGATCGGGTAAGAATTAAACAAGGGAAAAAGAAATCTCGAAAAATTTCAAAGGAGCTTGAGCATATTAGGGAAGCTATGACCGCTACAGGAAAAGGAAATCAGTTTGTCATCGTCTGCGCCCTATCGGTTACTTTGATGGTAAGCGGCGGTGCATTTGCGCTACTAATTGATAACTTTTTTCTTGTACCCATTCTATCAATTGGCCTTTGTCTGTTTCCATTTATATATGCCAAATCTGCAATTGCGCACTATGAAAAACACATCGAGCAAGAAATGGAAACAGCACTGTCCATTGTGACAACATCCTATATCCGAAGCGATAACATCGTCTTGTCCGTGAGAGAAAACATCGGATATATTAAACCGCCAATGTCGGATATCTTCAAGGCTTTTCTTGGGGATGCCACCGCCATCAGTTCAGATCTTAGGCATTCGATTCGTAAGCTAAAAAGCAAAATTGACAACCCCATTTACCGTGAATGGTGCGATGCATTGTTACAATGTCAGGATGATCGAGANNCAAAAACACTCTTCTGCCGATCGTGAACAAACTGACTGATGTGCGAATCGTGAATAACGAACTGAAAACAATAATCTACGAACCTCGAAAGGAATATTTCACCATGCTCGCTATGCTGATTGGCAATATTCCTCTTTTATATTTACTGAATCAAAGCTGGTACCTAACACTAATGACCACCACTCCCGGTCAGATCGTACTGGCTCTGTCGGGTGCAACGGTCTTGATAACAGCTTTGCTGCTAATGAAATATACGAAACCTATCGAATACAGGAGGTAGCCGATATGAATGTATTATATGCCTTTGCCTCCGTCTTGGTGGGATTTGGCGTTTTCTTTATTACCGCTGACTTTGCTCGTATTCCGCTTCTTAAAACAAGCAGGGCTATGGCGCATCTTTCAAAACGGCAACAGAAAAAGACGCCGAGTATTGAGATTTGGCTACAAGATTTGGCGGTGTGGATTTCAAAGCACCTTCGCCTTAACGAATACAAGCGCATCCAGCTCCGCTCGGATTTGCAAACAGCCAATATGAATATCACACCAGAGCTGCATATTGCCAACGCTATTGTAAAAGCATTGCTTTGTTTATTGTTGATCCCCTTCGCCCTGTTGGTTTTCCCGCTCATTACACCCTTGGTTGTCGTTTTGGCTATCACGATGTATGCAAAAGAGTCTCGGGGAATACAAAATAAAATTAAAGCCCGGCGAGATGCCATCGAATACGAATTGCCTCGCTTGGTGTTCACCATCGAGAATACTCTCAGCCACAGCCGAGATGTTCTCTCTATCCTTGATGAATATCGAAAAAATGCAGGAGCAGAACTTCAGTATGAATTGGATATTACCGTGGCAGATATGCGCTCCGGAAATTATGAATCGGCATTGACACGACTGGAAGCCCGTGTGGGAAGTTCCATGCTCTCCGATGTGGTGCGAGGGTTGATTTCACTCTTGAGGGGTGATGAAACGGCTGTATACTGGTCTGCACTTTCTATCAAATTTGCTGATTATCAGCGGCAAATGCTAAAAACAAAAGCACAAAAAGTTCCGGGGAAGATTAAACGATTGTCTATGGTTTTATTATTGTGTTTCACTAGTTTTTATTTAGTGGTAATTATCGTGGAGGTTCTTCATAGTTTGGGGGCGTTATTTTAGATTTAGAATAACGCCCCTTATTCGAGTAAAAAAATTATCCTCATTAAAATAGAGGAACCCCCGGTTCTTCGGGGGTTCCTCTAAAGTTTGCTCGGATAAAATTTGCAAATTTACTTTTGTCTTAAAAATAATAACTCCTCCTTTACTGAGTAATGATTTTTTGCGGCAGATTCAATTTTTTGCATAACATCGTTGGCAACATTTCTGTTTTTAAGGTAAAAGTCTTTTAGAGCGTCGCTAACGGTTGCGTATACCATAGTTGTTTTAATGCAAGAATGCCCTAAAAACACTTTGATTACCGGTAACGGGACACCAGATTCCAACATGTGAACAGAGATGGAGTGGCGAAAACTGTGCGGAGAATAACGCTTTTCACGAAACAAGTCAGGATATTGTGCTTTTGCTAATTTGACATACTTTGAAACAATCGCTTCAACGCAGGAAATTGTCATGTGAGCATGGGTATGACTTGAAAAGACATACATTCCTCTGTTTTCTCGCTCATCAAGCCGGTTTCTATGCAAATGGCTGCGAAGCAAATCTGCACAACGATCCGGAATTATGACAACACGGCTCTTCTCACCTTTTCCTGTAAGGCGAATCGTTGTGCTTTTGCCAAATCGAATATCATTAGCAGTAAGATCGCATAACTCCTGTGCTCTTGCTCCACTGCCGTAAAGAAAACTCAATATCGTTTTGTTCCTCAGATCCGTGTCGCTCAACCCATTTGGTAAAGCTAAAATGATAGCAATTTCTTCGGTAGTGAAATATGAGAATTGCGAAGGCGATGTCCTTTTTGTTTCAATGTTGCTGACCTCATTCCCAAAATTCATAGCAACAGTAAAATTCTTTTTGAGAGCATATTTGGCAAAGGTTGAAATAGCTGCTTTCCTTTGGTTTCTTGTTACAGCAGAGCAGTTTCGGTCAGTTTCAAGCCACTGCAAAAATTCATCAACAATGCCGCACTCCAAATCTGAAAATAAAACGCTTTGCGGGCGAAGTTTTTTAACTTCGTAGAGAAATTCAAAAAGCAGTTGAAAAGCGTATTTGTATGAGTTTACAGTATTTTCGCTCAAACCTTTTGTTTGTGTAAGATAAATATCGAAAAAATCGGGGAGTATTTGGAATGGTGTAACTTTTCTCATAATCACACCACCTTTGGAAACAGCTCATTTGTATAAGCATTTACTTGTTCGGCGGCTTCTTCATACAACTCATAACTGAAATTCAGATATTTATCCGTTTCTCTGATACTGTCATGCCCAAGATAGGTTGAAAGAAATGGTACTGTTTCATCAAATGCTCGCCCATTGTTCGCCGATTTTTTCAATGATTGCAAAACAAAAGTATGTCTTAAACAATGTAGACATGGGCCTCTTTCATTGGATTTTGCTCTGTGAAAAACAATTCCGGCATTGTTTAAAATGTGGGCAAAGCAATTATGTGCCCAGTCGTTGTTTTGTTTCTGACCGTTTTTGTTTCGAAAGAGGTAATTTTCATCTTTTAACTGCAAAATTCGGATATATCTTTTACAAATGAGGGTTAGCGAGGAATCCATTGGAACAAAGCGTTGTTTTCTTTTCTTTGCGATACGGATTAACAGCACACCTTTTTTAATGTCAACATCTTCGGCTAAAAGATTTAATGTTTCGTTGACTCTAAGTCCACAGCCATACAACAAGCGGACAAACAGCGGCATTTGAATTGATGACCACGGACAACGAGGAATTATTAAGTTGTCAGCAGCTTCAATTATTCTAACCCATTCATCCTCAGTAAAAATATATGGGGTGTAATCGGATTTGTACTTTGGTCTTTCGGGGATAAATGCCTCAATGCCAAGCGAGTTAAGGTGTTTTGAAAAATGCGTTAAGTCTTTTAGGTAACATCGCATAGTATACGGCTTTACCGTCAAAGATTTCATCCACTTCAAAACCATCTCTTCGGTTAGAGTTTTGTCTTTGAAACTATTGCTGCAAAGAAAACTGTCGAGATGATTAAGCACTGTGATAAGCTCACGGCAATCAAAGCCACAGGTTTTACGAAATTGAATAAAACCAGTCATTTCATTGCCTAAAACACTATGGTATGAAATCATGACCGCACCCCTTTCATACCAAGCAGTTCGGCAAATTCACCTGTTGGATTTGGAACTACTAAAGCACATTCACGCAAATGTTCTGTATCAAGCCGGACATAATGCTTAATTGAATCCGAATCATTATGACCGAGAATTTTCTGCGTAACCGAATAAGGCACATTTTCAGAAACTAACGCACTGGCAAGACTTGAACGCAGAGAATGTGCACCGTGCTTTTTACCTTTGGTATTGATTTTCGCAATTTTCAAATATGTTTGCATTGCACTAAAAATGGTAGTACTACAGATTGGGAAATATGGAGCTCTGCATCTTAGAAAAATCTGATTATGGTTTGTGTCTTTTGGGCGAACTGTCAGATAATCCTTTATTGCGAATTCGATTTCATCGAGCAAGGGCAGTTTTATGGGCAACTCAGTTTTAACCTGCACAAATTCAATCATTTTTCTTTTGAAATCAATATTGTCAAATGTCAGATTAACAATATCAGATACCCTAATTCCCAGTCTTGCGGCAAGCAAAAGCATTGAATAATTGCGTTTTCCTTTCATTTGTGTTCTGTTAATAGCCGACAAAAGCGATTCAATTTCATCTTTTTCATAAACAGTAGGCACAAGCGTTTGATTACGTGTTGATGGTATCAAGTCCGAATAATCAACTTTTACAATACCTTTTGTGTAAAGGTATTGTAAAAAAGGCGGGACATTTAATTCAAATACTATCGGAGATGAAAAATCAGTCATAGCCGTGTAAATCTTTTGCGGGGTTATTTCAGACAGAGAGTACACGCCCATATTTTCAAGAATTATAAAAAATTGAGCTAATCCGCTTTTAATTTTTGTTACCGTTACCTCTTTTTTCCCGCTGTCCAGTTGAAATTTTAAATATTGTTCAAGTTCACCCTTGAAAATGTCGGGACAGATATATTTCAAATGGGATATTTTCTTAAATTCTACTCCATTTAATATGCTGTCAAGATGTCTAATCATTGTTTGAATAATATCTGTCTGACGGGGTTTTGTGCCTTGATAATTTCCCCGATACCGCTTGCATTCAGCTAAGAATGCTTTTCCGACTTCACAGTTGTAAAACGTAACGCCATGTTTCTCAATAAAGTTTTCCAGTAAGTTTGCAGTTTTTCGGTAAGTGTTAATTGCATGTGCGCTGTAATTTCTGCTTTCAAACAGAGCAAACATTTGTCGACGTAATTCACTAAAATTACAAATTGGAGGTGTTCTTTTGAAATCCATTGGTTCCATCCTTTCAGGTATAAATTTTAAGCAAACGGCTATGCCGAATACTTTGCCTTTATTATACCTGAAAAAATCGTGGGGTTTTTTATCCGAACAATTTCACCATTTCATATTGATAATTACAGCATTTATAAAAATCTGCTTGGATAATTTTTTTGCTCGAATAAGGGG
>DOWI01000267.1 GCA_003519645.1 Oscillospiraceae bacterium | reverse complement strand
TCAGTGCATCTTGAGATGCTTGCTGGTAATCTTGACTTATTTTTATCTTGATTCGTACCGAATGAAAAGGCATATTCATTTTTTTCCCCGCATAGGCTGATAGCGGTGATGTATATGCAGGAAGAAAAAAATAATCAAACAAGCCGAGTGCGTAAACAGTCATTCATTGGAAAGGTTCGTATTACAATTGCGGCAATAACCCTTACAGGATCTATTGTTATGGTTGTAGGCGGTGCTTCCGGGGGAGAGATACTTGATTTCGGACGCGGGTTGGCTATGCTTTCGGTAGGAATTATGCAGCCGGAAGGGGGAGTGCAGGCGCTTAATGAGCGGCTTGAGCGTATCCCTGCGTCCGGCGGAAACAACAATTATGATTTGGGCGATTCTGGGGGGCTGTCCTATACGCCGGGGGGTGGTATGCAAACATCGGGCGAGCTGGGATCCTCATCGTTAATTTCTTCGGGAGTTGTGCCGGCTGAAGCTGGGGATGGCGGAAAGATTGTGGAACAGAAATTTGATCCCGGCACCGGCTTTGTACAAGGGGTGGCAATCAAGAACATCAGCAGCCGTACCATAGACATTGCCAAAGAGATTAAAATTCCTCCGGCAATCAAGATTACGGATTCATCGGATCCCCAAGTTTTGATTATGCATACACATACAACCGAATCCTATATGACCTATTATGCAGGCTATTATAATGCAAACGATTCTGCCCGCACAAAAGATGAGACCCGGAGCGTGGTAGCTGTTGGTGAGTCGGTTTCAGAACAGCTTCGGGCAGCCGGCATCGGAGTTATACATGACGTGACGTTGCATGACTCGCCCAAGTACACCGGCGCATACGAGCGTTCGGAACAAACAGTAAAAAAAATACTCAAGCAATATCCATCAATCAGCGTAGTAATTGATCTGCACAGGGATGCGATTGGTCAGCCTCCCCAAAAAGTGAAGCCTACTATATCCATAAATGGCCGAAAAGCGGCGCAGATGATGATCATTGCCAGTGTATGTGACTCCAAAACCGCGCCTCACCCGAGCTGGGTTCAAAATTTGCGGTTTGCGCTTCGTCTGCAAAGCTCGCTTCATACACAATATAACGGCATCATGCGCCCGCTTTATATGGTTGACAGCCGCTATAATCAGCATTTAACGCATGGTTCCCTGCTGATTGAAGTGGGTTCCGAGGCAAATACTGTAAGCGAAGCGGTATATTCCGGTGAGATACTGGGAAAAACATTAGCACAGGTACTTAATTCACTGAAGAAATGAAATATTATTTATGATGGTGAAAATAGCAAATCTCCTGAAAGGACATGTTCTTTAGATGTCAAATAAAAAAACTAGACATTCGCGTCTGCGTATCTTATTTGTCAGCGCCTTTACGACCTTCTGTATTTTATTCATGTGTGCCGGCTTTATGATTGCAGATTATAACAGTAGGAAAATGGGCTTTGGATACGGAAGTCTGCGCATCGATGTTTATGCCGCCGAGNNCAGACGCTGGATATAACCGAATCGACAGAAAAGTGGGCGGGACGGATATGGAACCTGCTTCCACCCGGCGTGCGTGCTGTATTCTGGTTTTTTGAAGGAGAATGTGATGGGGTTTCTGCGCTGATTGAGTAGATCATGCGATAATATAATACTAAAAAGGATTCTTGGCTCACAAACCAAGAATCCTTTTTAGTATCGCCAATTGACTCAGTCTTAAAAGTTGAGTAAATAGGGTGGATTAGTTTATTGACACACATATTGACGAAAGTTTATACTTAAAAAGTATACAGAATTCTTATTACATGGTGTATAGTGGGATGTAACCATAAAACCAGATTATAAGGGAGGATGCAGAATGTTAAAAGGCATGAAGGTAGGTTTCCAGCTGTACTCGGTTCGCGATTTTGCGGAGAAGGATTTTTCTGGAACCCTCAAAAAGGTAAAGGAAATGGGTTATGAGGGCGTAGAGTTTGCAGGTCTATACGGACAAGAACCCCAAGAAATCAAATCCATTCTTGACGAGGTAGGCTTGGTTCCTGTCAGCGCTCATGTTCCGCTTGATACATTTCTGGAAGATATATCCGGAGTTGTCAATGCCTATAAGACAATCGGCTGCCGATATGTTGTGATTCCGTGGCTGGCAGAGGACCGCCGTCCGGGAAATGAGAATTACGAGCAGACATTAATCGACATCAAGACGGTGGGTGAGGAAGCAAACAAACAGGGAATGACCCTCCTTTACCATAACCATGACTTTGAGTTTGTAAAGATTGGTGATGAATATGCGCTTGATTTGATGTATCAGGGCATTTCCTCGGATTATCTGCAAACCGAGATTGATACCTGCTGGGTAAATGTTGCAGGCGAAGATCCTGCGTCGTACATACGAAAATATAAAGGTCGTGCACCGGTTGTCCATCTCAAAGATTTTGTAATGCCCGGTAAAAAACCTCAACAGCTTTATGAATTGATTGGTATATCACCATCCAAAGATGAAGAGGAAGCCGAAAAATTTGAATTCCGCCCCAACGGGTACGGTGTTCAGAATTTCACGATAATCCTGGAGGTCGCACAAGAAGCGGGTGCCGGCTGGGTGATCGTTGAGCAGGACAGCCCAAGTATGGGAAAAACTTCTTTGGAATGCGCGAAAATGAGTATTGATTATCTGAATACATTGAAATAGAGAAAAAAAAGAACGAACGGCACGCCGGTTATTGCAGTGCCTTATATTGAGGATGTCTGCATTAATAAAATTGATCAGAGAATTATATTCTATAGTTTTATTCTTTTGCTTGATGCTGCTTTCAATTGCTGACTTGCCATTGAATAAGGGGGCTATATGTCCATTTGCGGGGGAGCTGTCCTCGGCGTTCCGTTAACGCATACCGCAATCACGCCATAAAAACAAATAAGAAGCCGATAACATTCAATCGACTTCTTATTAAGAATGGAGCGGCTTACGAGGCTCGAANNGCAGGCTATTCTTTTGGAACGCGGGTTATTATAGCACGGCTCAATCGGGTTGTCAATACGTGCGCGTTGAAAAGGTAAATGCTGGTATATGGTGCTTCTTCACCCGAGGAGATCCTTTCCCATACCTTTAATTAACGCCGCTGTGGGGAAGACGCTGTATGAGGCGGTTTGGTAGTTGAATCGGCGATATGCAATTGAATATGGAGATATGAACGCTCGGCTCTGTTACCGCATAGGATGATATGAGGAATTGTGAAGAAGGTGACGAGTTTGAGTGAGCTGAGCCCCAATCGGATTTTTGCGCAGTACCGAGACAAAATTCAGCCGTACCAACCTGTTCCGGGGCGAAAATATACAATTACACATTCGGATACCACCGGACAGTTGTTTGTTTTCATTGCCGGAGAATATGCCGAAGATCAGATAAACGAAATGCGGCAAGAAGTAAGGCTGGAGTGGCAGAAAGCCAAACGCGGCTATGTCCTGTCGGGCAGTGTTCAGGTGGATATAAACGGCTATGATTTAGTTCAAAAATGCGCAGTGAAGCTTTTTACAGCGAGATGCCAAATGCGCTGCAGGCGTTACGGCAGGCAGACAGGTTTTTGTTTGAGCGTTATCCTGTTCTGGACAGCGCTCCGGTGTTTATCCAATTTGTGTCGGATAACTCCTCGTATGGCAAGACGTACGATTTTGGCACGATTGGCACTTATAAATGAGATACGATTGAGAAAGGACTGCTTGCGGAACATCGCAGGCAGTCCTTTTATGTTGTGGCATGGTTAGCGTACAATGCCATGGGTTAACTGATAGCCGGCTTTGAAACGGGACGGAGAACCCGTCCTCTACAATCGCAGGGCTTTCTGTTATATTGGGTTAACATAAAGCGGGTCATATATCAAAGTCCTCAACAAGTGGATGCTTTTTCACATCTGGCATTCGACCTGTTATTACGCGATATGCAAGGCAAACCGCAGTTGAGATGAACAGCACTGTTCCGATCAATTTAAGAAATGACCGTATCATATGTCCCATTGTGTATACGTCCTTTCGCTGAATTTTTATTTCTTAAATTATATATATTATATACCATATTGTTAATAATGTAAATCCTGTCAGGAACGGCAGGTTTATAGGATAATGGATTTTAATTTGCTGATTTGCTTAGAATGCAGCG
The DNA here is from genome assembly GCA_003519645.1 of Oscillospiraceae bacterium. The sequence continues at coordinate 2,582 of DOWI01000267.1, read as the reverse complement.
CCATGAATTCCGTTAATGTTTACAGTTTACAGCATTGACATAAATAGACGGTTGTAACATTGGCAATAATGTTATATAATAAGGTGCTGAATCTGTATCTTTGGAGGTTTTTGGCGGTTGAAACTTGTGTATCTTGATAATGCAGCTACAACGCAGGTATGTCCTGAGGCGGCAGAAAAGGCATTGGAGATGATGACCGTACATTTCGGCAATCCATCCTCATTGCATTCACTCGGAACTCGGGCGGAACAGATGGTGAACACTGCCCGCAAGCAAGTTGCTGACCTTATGGGATGCCATCCCGATCAGCTTATTTTCACTTCGGGAGGAACCGAAGCCAATAATCTTGCAATATTCGGCGCCGCCCAATCGAAAAAACGCGCCGGACGGCACATCATAACCTCCGCAGTTGAGCATTCTTCGGTTGTGGCATCATTCAAGGAGCTGGAGCGGCAGGGATATGAAATTACCCGTCTGGTTCCCGAAGGCGGCGTCATCACGCCTGCGCAGGTTGCCGAGGCCTGCAGGGAAGATACGGTGCTGGTCAGCATTATGTATGTCAACAACGAGAATGGTTCGCACTTTCCAATTGATAAAATTATTCCGGCTGTCCGCCGTGCCGCCCCACAGGCATTGATACACTGTGATGCCATTCAGGCGGCGGGGAAGCTGCCTTTGCGGGCTGACAGGCTGGATATAGATTTCATGTCGACCAGCGCGCATAAAATTCATGGTCCCAAGGGATGCGGCGCTTTATATATCAAAAAGGGCGTGCGGATACTGCCCCGCACTTTCGGCGGCGAGCACGAGCGGGGAATGCGGGCGGGAACCGAAGCGGTACCTCTTATTGTCGCATTCGGCGCGGCAGCACAGGCCATGCCTCCGCTGGATGCGCAACAGCGGCTTTATAACTCGCTGCGGGAAAGACTTGGGGCCGGGCTTGCCGATATGGATGATGTTGTCTGGCTCTCTCCCGATAACGCCGTGTCCTATATTGTAAATATTTCGGTACCCGGTATCAAAAGCGAAACCATGCTTCATTTTCTGGCACAGCGTGGCGTATATATCTCGAGCGGGTCAGCCTGCTCCAAGGGGAAAAGAAGCCCTGTCCTGACGGCACTGGGGCTGCCCGAACGGGTGATTGATTCTGCGCTGCGTATCAGCTTTTCTCATACAAACACATTGGATGATGTGGATTCTTTTTTGGGTGCATTGAAAGAAGCGTCTGCTTCTTTGGTACGGCGTTAAATTCAGTTGCATGGTTGGGTATCCCTTGCAGCCCATGAATGAAATACAGATGGACGGTTTTATAACGGGACGGGTATGCCGTTGCGTATAGCATAACAAACAACACACAGGCGATTGACCGATGACTCAGTTGAAAGGCAGGAGTTTGAAATGTCAGATAAGAAGAAAGAGCTACTGGACGTGCGTCTGACACACCTTGAGGGCGATACGCCCGACACCCTGCGGATAGTCGCACAGGCTCGCGCGGGGTTAGGATTATCACAGATCGAGTCTGATTTTTTAAATGAAAGCTCGGACAATATCGAGGGAAGCACCGCTGTCCCGACAGAGGCATCTTCAGATCAAGCAATGCCGATGCGTTCGCTCGGTTCGGTTGCCGGCTGGGGGTTAGAGGACTCGCAGCTTGAAGGCCGCGAGCTTGATTCTGAAGCGGATGAGAGCATATCGGAGGGGCATGCCCGATTCGGGGGCGTGAAGGATAGATTCATTTATATGATTAGCGGGTTTGTGCCAAAGCGCGGCGACCCCCCGCTTGAAATTGTCCGCAAGTGTATTTTTATTGTTGCACTTATCACGTTGATTGTGTCTCTTACTTATATCATCAATGATATGGTTATTATTCCGATGAAGAATGCCAATCTGTATAACAGCATTGAAGAATTGTATGATCCCAATAATCCGGCAGAGCCGCCCGCAGATTTTCCGGAAGGGAACTATCCCGATGGCATTATGGATACTTTTAAAGCGCTCTACGCAAAGAATAACCAGATACGCGGCTGGATGAGATATACCGATGTCAACAGAAAATGGCTGAACATTAACTATCCGGTCATGTTTTCAGGGGATAATAAGTATTATCTAACGCGTGATTTCCAGAAGACGAACAATAAGAATGGTGCGCTGTTCTTTGATGAGCGTACTGATCTTGAGTCGCCTGAATCCACCAACCGTGTGCTGATTGTCTACGGGCATAACATGGCAAGCGGTCAGATGCTTTCCCCCCTCAACAAGTTCCTGAACAATTTGAGTTATATGCGTTCCGCTCCGCTGATTTCTCTTGATACGCTTTACGAGCGCGGGCAGTATCAGGTTTTCTCGGTAATGCTNNGTACCCGGGAAAAGGACGGTCCTTATTTTGATTATCTTCGCACAAGGTTTTCCGATGATCAGGATTACTTGGAGTTTATTGCGAACATCCGCGCCCGCTCGGTCTATGATTTTAACGGCGTTGATGTAGGGGCCGATGACGAGCTGTTGATTCTGTCCACCTGTACTGCAGACAGTGCGGCTAAATTTAAGGAAGGCCGATGTGTGGTTGTGGCACGCAAGGTTGG
>DOWI01000308.1:1306-7244 GCA_003519645.1 Oscillospiraceae bacterium | reverse complement strand
ACCGCAAAAAACATAAACGGCAGTTGGCTCGGCGTTATCCCAATCAGCGCCGTGATTGCGATCATAACGGGAACTGCGTCGGATACCTCTCTTTTTCGGGTATCAGATACCGATGCGTAAATCAGCAGGGCTGCGAATATGATAAATTTAATAACTGTCATAACCGCCGCTGCCGCCCCGCTTTACGATAAACACAAAAACCGCCATAATGACAGCGAGAACCGCGATAATGCCGACGATCACGCCGATATTGGTTTCCTNNTATCGGGAAAACCACTTGTTTTCCTTCTATAATGCCGTTCCTGACGCCGGACGGAATGCCGGACATTGTCACCGTAAGCTTCAGTTCCGCGTCCGATTCCTGCGGTTTGGTCGTAGCTATAAAGCGGTAGGAGTTATAGAAGATGCCTTTGTTTTCGGATATGATGACATCCTCAAATAGTGTTTTATCTGAGTTTTCAAGTTTAATTTCTTTGAGCTTGTTTTCAAGCTCTTTTATGGTGATACTGTCGGTAGATTCCGATAGGCTGACGCCGTCGCCATCAAGAAGTATGGTAATGAGCGAGCTTTTGCCGCATCCTGATAAACAGGCGCAGATGGCAACGACGCAAATAACGATTGCGATTATTTTTTTCATAATGACCTCCAAATTAAAATATAGTATGGAGCGGGGTTGAGGAAATCCCGCGTGAAAAAGCGCGGGAGTCACTTTCGCCCCGCTTAATGNNGGAACACAAGCACAAGCTCATGCGTCGAAGTGTATGCCCTATCCCACGCAAGCCCGCAGTTTGCCATAACAGACAGATTGCCGACAGCCCCGTTAGGATTCAGAATACCTAAAGCCGTTTTAGACGATATATTCGCGGCATACAGAGTTCCCGAATTTAATATTGAATACCAAGTAGACGTGCCGGTGCCAGCTTCTTTAATTTTCAATCCCATCGCAATATCACTTGTGGTCTGACTGCGGGTAAGTGTATTCCAATTGCTGTACTTTGTGGGTAAAACGTCAGTTAATGAAATAGAGCCGCCTGTCGTCGCCCTGAACTGCTGGATGGAAACCTGTACTTTGATCCTTGAGTTGTTCGTAATTTTAATATCAGGGCAAAAAAACGGTGCCGCGCTGTTCGGGTTGATGGAATAATTGACGCTGATCGGATGCGTAACGGTTACAGCGCGATCAATATTTGATACAGTCACAGGAAATGTCTTTTGATTTCCGTCATTATCCGTCAGAGTGAAGTTGTAAGTCCCATTATACGTCGCTATATACGATGCGGTTGCTCCATTGACAATGCTGCCGGACGGTAATGTGATGGATTTCACACCGCTTCCGCTGTCCGAAGCAGTGACACTGATGGTTACATTACCGCTGGTAATACCAGCAGGGTTTAATGTCGCGCTACCGTTAGGCGGAGTTGTATCAGAAATCCAAACCGAAGATATCGTGTAGTAATATATTGTGACATTGTAGTTATATACCGTACTCCATATGGTATCATAGCCTCCGGCATATACCGTTCCGCTGTAATTCATTTTCCATTGGCGGGTGTCCGGGGTCGAAACTGTTCCGGCGTAATGGAATATGTGTGTAGCCGTACCTGACGAAGTTTGCCCAACATAGTTCGGAGCAGGAAAATTGAAAGTGTTTGACACATGTGTGGCATTGCCATACCCGGTGAAGGAAAGGTAGCCCGAATAACCCTGTCCGTCAGAATAGTAGTGGCTGCTGGGCACCGATGGCCATGACCAACTGAAATAAATCGTGCCGTTCTCTATCTTTGTTATTGTGGCGGTATCCGAATAGGTGTAGGTGTAGTCATAATAAGCGGTTTTGCTGGACGGAGCCTGACCGCTGGCAACATAAGCGGAACCGTTTTTAGAGAGCGTACCCGAATAGGTGCCGTCGTTATATGAGTAAGTCGATGGGAAAGACTGCGTGGACTGCGGTCCCGCAGTATACGTTGCCGTCTTTGAATATTTGTACGCGTTCCATTGCTGTGCGGAAGTAGTTGTGCCTGTCCCGCCGCTCGCGTTGGTTGTTACGGTATCACCGGATTGGGAATAAGACACGCTTCCATTATCCGTGCTGACATAATATGCGGTCGAGCCGGACGGCAATGTTACCGATTTCGATTGCGACTGAGAGGCGGAGGATAGCGAAATAACTTTGCTGCCATACGTTGTAGTGGTATCCCAATACGCAAGCGTCTGTATACTGAAAACACCTGATAATATTACCGCCGCGCAAAGCGAAGCGACGGCTTTACGCCATATATGCAAAATTCATCCCTCCTTCGGGCTGCGGGGCAGGATTAGAGCGACGCGGTAAAATCCGCGCCGCCCCTTTCCGCCTTTTCATTTAATTAAGTTGGAACATGAACACAAGGCTGTGGTTTGCGGTGTATGCGCCGTCAAACGCAAGCCCGTAGCNNCCGGACGCCGCCGAGGGAAGGACGCCGAACATTGTCGGAGTGCCGCCCGCCGCGTACATGGTCGTGGTGGTATAGCCAGTATTCCATCCTGTCGCACTCTTGATAAGGATACCGAGCGCGATATATTTCTTTGAGTCCGCAGTGTTCAGGGACGCGCACGTTTTCGCAGTCGGGAGGACATCTGTGAAAGTAACCGTGCCGCCTGAAGCCGCCGTAAGCGAATTGACGGTGACGTTGATGGGAACCTTTGTGTTGTTCTTCACACTGATGTCAGGCGCGGTGAACGTGCCGTTCGCGCCCGTATTTGGATCGATTGCGTAGGCGGCGGTCAGCGGGTGCGTGACCGAAATGGTCAACGCGCTGATTGAGCCGTTGATTGTCACCGTTCCGTTCACGGTTCCCGTGCCGGTATCGGTGGTGTCCGCCGCAAAAGCGGTGACACTGCACACGCTGATGAGGGCAATTGCGAGCATACTCGCAAGGATTTTTTTCATGCTTCTTTTCATGGATGATTGACCTCCTGTTAATTTTTAATGGTAAGGTTGATTTTATAGCCTGCTTTGCTGATATACGTCTTTGTATCCAGCGTAAAGTAGTTGATATATANNGCCGTGGCGTCGTGCGAACCAATCTCCACAGGCTCTAAAAGCTCGATTCGCTCGATGTGCTGGTTGGGTAAGATAGGGACAGATTTAGCAAGGAGCTTGTCGCCGTCGTAAATCTCGCATTGCATGACGACGTTATTTTCCGGCAGGTTTTCCACAATCCAAGTCCCGTAGCTGCCTTTCGCGCCGCTTTCAAAGACGGCGGATGAGCTGACTTTATCGGTCACAGTGACCTGAGCCTTTTGCAGGTCGGATAAAATCTGCTCCTTTGTTTTAGCCTTGTATCTCCCGCCGAGGGCGTCGCCGTTATCATCCAGACCGACAGACGCGCCTGTATCGGCGGGGNNAACACAAGCAGCAAGGTGATAATGAGTATTTTTTTCTTTTTCAAGTCACTGCGCTCCTTTCATCCGATTATCCGGCGTAGTCGAACAAGTCCTTAATCTTTTCGGTCAGGGTCGGCAGGATCGTGTCGGNNCGACAGCGATTAAAATCTTGACGCCGCTGTCAACAAAACCCTCAGCCTTTTTATTGGCGAGGGCTGTCTTTGCGCGAGTTACTGCAGACACGAATTTGTTTTTCAATGTTTTCATAGATTTTGACCTCTTTCTTTTAAATAAAATATTGGGGGGTGGTTACATGGTCTGCGCCATATCCGGTGAGTTGTCCTGCGAGAGATACTGCCGATAGGCATCCAGCACGACACCGTTGATCTGCTCTCTTGCTTCGCGGCTGATGGGGTGGAAGGTGTCCTGATACTTATCCTTGTATTTGGTGGACGGCATGACAACATTGTCGCCGTTCGCCCCGGCCAGCACCTTGACGCCGTGGACAGCAAAGGCGTCGCCAATGTTCACACTGGCGATTGCTCTTACCGTTCCTGTGTCGAAGACTTTGTGGATTTTTGCTGTGAGTGTCACTTTTTTCGCTCCTTTCGTGAAAGCTGTATATCTAAACACCGGCCGTGTCCCGATATCCATGCCCCATAGTCATTTGCGAACATATCACGGATCCGACGGCTGGTATTTAAATCAAAGAAAGTGCAAAAAAGGACGGCGTATATCTGCCGTCCCTGTGCGCGGTTGTATTGCGGTAGCGTTACATCATGTTCATGCCCCGATCTTCATTTTGCGTTTCCGCCAGTTCCTGATCCTTCAGCTCCAATTCGATCAATGACGCCATGAGCGCGTTCCTCGACCCTCCGAAACTGTTCAGATAGTCGGTAAGCTCCTGATTGACCCTCGAAGGTATTTTGGCGGAGGCTTTGGTATCACAAAATTGGATATTGTCGGAATAATGCTTATACGCTTCCTCGAACCCTTCGGGCAGGGTGTCCGTATTGTCCAGAAAAGCGTCAATGATGCGATTTAATACCTTGCTTACCGTTTCGTCGGTTTTGAGTTTATGGGCTTCGAGGGCCTCGCGCTGCTCCTTCGTGATCTTGACAAACAGATTCATCATTTCTTCGGGGGTATCCGTTTGACCCTGATGCGGTAAATATGCGTTGACATCATCGGACGGTACGCCCGGACTGTCCGGCGCGTTCTCCGGCGTTGCGGGTTCGCTCCAATTTTCATAACCGGGTTGATGCCCGGCGGTCTGCCCCTGATCATTCGTGACAGCGGTATCTTCAGACGGCTCATCCGCATCCTGTTCCGGTGCGGTTATTTCGTCTTTCTGCTGCGCGGCGGTCTGCTCCGTACCGGTATCCGTCTGGAGTCCGTCTTGGACGGGGCTGTCTTTCTGCGTTTGATGCATGGCGATATCAGCCTTTATCAAGCTGATGAAATAGTTTTTAACCGACAAGCCGCTGTCCTGCTGACGTTGGTCGTATTCCTCGAGAAAGTCCAAATCATCAATTTGAAAGGCGACCGTTCTGAATACTTTTTTACTCATGTTTTTCACTCCCTGTTATTATTGGTTCATGCCCTGCATCCCGGTATTTTGAGAAGGTTCGCTGTCAGTAAAGGCTTCGCCCCGTTCCTGATCGGCCAGCTTCTGCTCATACGCTGTCATGACCGCATCGTTCATCTGTTCACGGGCGGCGGCTNNGCATGAAAAATGTCTTTATAGCTATCGCCCGATTTATACGACGGCATAGACACGAAATCGCCTTTCTGCCCGCTGATGACTTTGATGCCGTGGACGGTGAATGCGCCGCCGATGGTCATGCTGGCTGTCGCCCGGATATTGCCGTCATCCTTTTGATTGAGCCAGTTGATATCAACCCGTATGGACGGAAGCCGCTGACCTTGTTTTTCGGTCTGCTGACCGGTTGATTGGGGCTGTTTTACTCCTATGGGTTTACTTGGAGATTGGGTTGGCATATTGATTCCTCCCTATAAATTTTCCCTTTTGGCTATGACATTTGAATACCGGAGTCCATTTCTTCGTCCCCGAAAAACTCCGGTTCGGAAAACCGTTCAAGCATGGCGGCGGTCTGTTCGTCGGTCAGAGAGCAAAAGTCGCCCTCATGGTTATCGCCGACAATAAAAAAATTACCGCAGTAAATATCGCCATATATTTCACGGTTTTCAGGCAGCTCAATGATTTTACCTTCTTCGTTGCATACCACTACCAAATTACCGCCGAAGGGATATGTCGCTTCCAAATGTCCGGCGACGGTTCTTTGCAACGATTTGAGCGAATCCTGAATCTCAGCTTCGTAAGCGGGCTTGCCCGGTTCCACCATCACCACACGAAGAAGATTATCGGGCTTATGAGTACGCGCCGGATTAAAACCAATATTTTCAAACCCGGCGCTATCGCAGTAAAAGAAACCGCGCAGATAGTTATTGGAGTTATCCGTGATTTCGACGATGTCGGAGACGGAAAGGCTGTGACCGCGATGGGTGGGTGGATGATCGGTGTTGAACAGTGTGTAGATGTCCTCCAATG
>DOWI01000308.1:0-1291 GCA_003519645.1 Oscillospiraceae bacterium | reverse complement strand
TAATCCGCAGAACTTGACGCGATGCTCATCACGCTCCTGATCGACCTGATAAATTTTTATTTTCATATGCTCACATTCCTTTCATGACAGGCTGAGAACCTTCTTCCGGTGCGTCGGATGCGGTTTGCTCCTTCTGCAGCTTTTCTTTCGCCCATTCGGGGAAATATTGTTTGTCCAGCACACCGACAAAGTCGCCGCGATCAAACCGCGTCTTTTCACCGTCGATCAGAAACTGCCCGAACACGGCGCGTCCCGACGCGGCAGGGTCGCAGCCGAAGCCGGATTGCGCGAGAAACAGTTGATTTTCCGGCGTCCGGCAGGATTCCTTCAGCACATCCGCCCGCAGAATCAGTAGCTGTCCGGTGTAATCCTGCTGATGGATATCGCCCTGCACACGGTGTCGGTAGTCGTATAGATTGAGGGCGGCATACATCTGTTGAACCCTATCGGCGAGGTAATCCACCAGCGTGTTGTGGCTGTTCAAAAGAAAACTTGTGTTATGATCCCGCAGCTCCCGTTTTTCAGGACGCGGGATATAGATGTCCGACGCCCACGCCTTATTCTGAGGACTGATCCGCCCGTCATTCCNNTATATGATTAGCAAACACCCATCGGGTACGGTCAAAGCCGAATTCCGCGACGGTTTTCTGAGGGATTTCTCCTTTGATATGCATCCCGTCATAATTTTCCCGTACCAGCGCGTCAATGAAATCCCGGCATCGTTGGTTTTCAGTGAAAGATTCGCGCCACTTATCTTGCTCATTTAAGCGCATGGCTTCATAAAAGGAATACCGGTATAGCGGCTTGAAATCAGGCATTTCGCTCACCTCCGCTTTGCATTTCAGCCCACCTGACCGAGAGGTGGATCAACGCGGTACGCAGCTCCTCCGGCGTGAGATCATCCAGCAGTTCTTTGAGCGCATCGGAGGTGTTTTTCGGTTCCGGCGAGGAACCGTTCTTGCAGCCGTCGCATATTTTTTCACGCCTGACCAATACCGTGCGGCCANNATCCACTTCAAAACTAACCACGTCGTTATAGGCGAAGCCCATTTCTTTTCGGATTTCCCACGGGATAGTGATGCGGCCACGTTTACCAAGGATTTTATAGATTGTTTTTGTCATGTCGGTCACCCCCCTTCAAAACTCACGGCGTGTGCCATGGGATTTACAGACGCTTTCTTCCGGCGTGTAATCGGAATCATCGCAACAGGCGTAGCAGGGACAGGAGAAGCAATCGCCGTCGCAGTCGGTATCGGCCACCGGACAGCAGTCGCAATCACCATCGCACACA
>DOWI01000306.1:5134-7053 GCA_003519645.1 Oscillospiraceae bacterium | reverse complement strand
CATTTTTACTTTGCCATTGACAAAAAGTTCGAGAAACCATTCAATTATAATACACCGCTCATCAAGATTTAGTTTTTCAAAATAATACACCGCTTCTTCGGCTGCTCTTCCCATGGATCTTCGATAGGTAGAAAAGGAAAATGCTTCATAAATAGAAACAAATTCTTTTGATCGGTTCTGTAAGTTTATATCCAAATGCTTCTCCTCGTTTCCAAACATTATCTATAATTCTACATAAAAGAAAAATCATTAACCTTTATTTTAATATATCACGAATAGTTATTTATTTCCACCATATTATAAAAAGACTGTCGACAAAAGCCGACAGTCTTTTTGTAAAGAGGTAATGAAAAAGATGCATTCGCATTTTGCTTATTTTGTGCGGGTCTGTTTGTACAAAATTTCGTTGTTTATGATATCCATAAGATCGTTAATATCATTGTTTTTTATATTTTGAAAACTAAAGTTATTACAAAGAAAGCGACACTTTGTATATTCTTTACCTTGATAAGTAAAAATGTATTTTTTACCCTCACACTTAGATGAACAATAACCGCAATCAGCAGCGTCTAGAATTTGTTTTTTAATATTTTCGCTAAAATCATTTAATCTTTCTAAGGTGCTTCTTTCGTCAATACGCACTTGAATACTTACACCATCACGCCCCATTCCCTTGTTGTTAATTATAACAGCTTCGGCACTTTTCTTAATAAAACATAATATACGATAAGTCCCTTTCATGCACGGTTGATTATATTGTTTTATCTTAACAGGAAATCCGTTCTCAACAAAGCATTTAACGATTTGACGAGTTATTTTTTTTTCATCTTCAATATTAAAAGTTGTTAAAATTGTATCCAATAACTCAGGGGTAATATCAATCACTTCCATTGCTTTAGACATAATAAACCTCCTTTTATATAAATAATCTTTGCTCAATAGTATCACATATATCCATATTTTTCAATTGGAATAAGAAAAAGACCGCCGATAAAAATCGACAGTCTTTTTGTAAAGAGGTAACGAAAAAGATGCAGCCTAGTCTATATCTTCATTTTCTTTTTTCGATTAGCCCAAACAAGTACAATCAAGACATAGCTTTTCTCTATGTCCTTTCAAATTGTCTCCGTCCAGCTCTTCTTCGTAATTGGAACATGTAACACAAAGTGTCTGGAATAAAATAATTTTTTTCCTCTTCAATATAATATGGGTGAACAAAATTTTCTGTCATAAACTTATATAATGGAAGCAATTGATTAATATGCGCATTGGAATATTTAGCAAAACTTTCAAGTGTTGTAATACCTACCGGATAACAGTACCTATCGCATTCATTAATCAAAAGAACATTCATAATGATTCTCCAATTAATTTTTGTATATTATAACATATAAATTGAAAGAAGCCAACTGCAAAGCAATCGACCAAAAGATATTCTGTTGTACCGTTCTTAAGATACAAAATTAAGGCTTAATATCAAAGTTATAAATTCCATATCCATTATCGTTGCGGACGATTTCGATAGATATGCCCAATTCAGCATCGCCAACCATCGTTTTCATATCAAGTGTATATGNNCAGAGCCCTTGACAGTGCTATCATATACGGAAGAAGAAAAACTTGTATATTTCTTAACTCTAATTCCTGACTTGAAATTCAGATTTTTATCTGTTTCGACTGCGTTAAAAAATTCTTGGAGCGGAGCAGGTCTTTCGGGATGTAGGTACGTTTCGGCTTTTTCATAATCTCCGGCTTCAATTGCTTCAAAAAAAACATTGATATATGATTTTGCCTCATCATTAGTTATTCCTTTTCCATTGCAACCAAACAAACTAAAAGTAAGTAATATAACAAACAAGAATAGAATAATGGATTTAATATTCATATAAGCACCACCTTTGCTTAAATAATATCACAAA
>DOWI01000306.1:0-5106 GCA_003519645.1 Oscillospiraceae bacterium | reverse complement strand
TTTACAGTCTGCCCCCTTTGGCCGCTCGGGAACTCCCCCATATAAATGCCCACGTTCAGTGGGCAAGAGCTAATATACCACGCTTTTTTACACTTGTCAAGGGCGCGGCTGCATTTTTCTCATTACCATTTTTCTCATTACCTTTTGTATGAGTAATTTCCTTTTTATAACAGCTATTTTATTGTTTTAGCTTTCTATATGTCACAAATTTCATCGATCACCGCATATTGGACTCTGTTTTATTTTATTGGTTTCCATAAAGATCCAGCCAGTCTTCTGCGGTTGCCCATGCCTTGTTATCGTCTTTGCCTACTCCGGTTATCTCGGCACAAATCGCTGCCATAATGTATTGATTCAGCCCGAAATCGCTTGCTCTTTTCAGCTCGGAGATTAATATATCAGCCGTCTGCTGCCCACCGCCCACAAGATTATTAAATATATCCTTATGGGCATTTATATAATCATATGCGTTACTGCTCAAATCAAGAAAAGGGCTTTCCTCAGTCGGCTCAGTTATTTCCTCCACCATTGCAAGCAGGCGATGCTTTTCTGACGGATCCAATTGCTTTTTATTATCGGATAGATTTATAGACTTTGCGCAACCGGGCAACAGTATAACCAGTGCCAATAATAAAATCAGACCTTTTCTCACGGCAATCCTCCTAAACCTATTACAAGCTTTTTCCAGAGTGTACCATAGTACTATACTACTGCAAGCACCTGCTCCTGTCAACAGAAGGCTCACACAATTTTCTTTTTACCTTTTTATCTTGCATTCAATAGAAAAGATAAAAGCAGAACCCCGGACCTGTAATGCCAGAGTTCTGCTTTTTATTGAAATATTTACAGCTTGCCTCTTTTCAATATCGACTTTCTTATCCGATATAAGCTTTTCTGTAAATATCTTCAAGCTCTTTAATGAGGGGCAGTCGCGGATTGGCGGTTGTACACTGATCTTCAAAGGCTTTCACCGCAAGATAATTGACTTTTTCTTCAAACTTATCTTTTTCAACCCCGCAATCCTTGATGCTCAGCGGAATATTAACTTCCTTCATCAGCCCTCTGACGGCGTCTGCGAGTGCCTTTACAGCTTCTTGGGTTGTATTAAATTCAAGTCCCATCGCCTTTGCAATTTCTGCATATTTATCGTCAGCGATATAATGCTCATATTTCGGGAAGGAAACAAATTTTGTGGGGCTCGCCACTCCGTTATACTCAATTACATATGGCAATAATATCGCATTTGCTCTGCCGTGCGGAATATGGAACTCGCCCCCCAGCTTATGCGCCATGGAGTGGTTGATGCCGAGGAACGCATTGGTGAACGCCATGCCCGCCATTGCAGAAGCATTGTGCATCTTTTCTCTTGCCGTCTGATCGGCACCGTTTCTATATGCCCTTGGCAAATATTCGAACACAAGCTGAATGGCCTTGATTGCCAGTGCATCGGTGTAATCTGATGCCATCACCGAGACATACGCTTCGATTGCGTGTGTCAGGACGTCCAAACCGGTGTCTGCAGTGGTAGCGGGCGGAACGGTCATGACGAAATCAGGATCAATGATCGCGACATCGGGCGTCAGCTCATAGTCTGCAAGGGGGTATTTGGTATTGCGCTCCTTGTCGGTGATAACCGCGAAGGAAGTGACCTCGCTTCCGGTGCCGGAAGTAGTCGGGATGGCAACCAGCTTAGCCTTGTTGCCCATTTTGGGCAGCTTGTAGACACGTTTTCTGATATCCATGAATTTTTCATAAAGACCTTTAAAGTCGGTTTCGGGATGCTCATAATACAGCCACATACCCTTTGCCGCGTCAATTGCAGAGCCACCGCCCAAAGCAATGATGACATCCGGCTGGAAGTCATTCATCATTTCGGCACCCTTTAATACAGTATCGAGCGATGGATCCGATTCAACATCCGTAAAAATCTCGGAGTTGACATAGCTTTGGCGCTTTCTCAAATAATACAGTACCTTGTCAACATAGCCGAGTTTGACCATAAACGGGTCGGTTACAATAAATGCGCGGCTAATATTCGGCATTTTTTCGAGATACTGCAGGCAGCCCGGCTCAAAATAAATCTTTTCGGGAACCTTAAACCACTGCATATTGACTCTCCTCTTTGCAACCCTTTTCTTGTTAATCAGATTGACCGCGGTGACGTTGGATGTGGTTGAATTGGAACCGTAGGAGCCGCAGCCAAGTGTCAGAGACGGCATGTTGGTGTTGTAAATATCACCGATTGCACCGTGGGTTGAGGGAGAATTGATGATGATTCGGCCGGTTTTCATTCTCCCAGAAAATTCGTTGATCACCGTTTCATCGCTGGTATGCAGAACCGAGGAGTGTCCCATACCGCCGATTGCTACCATCTGCTCCGCAGCATCAAGCCCTTCAGCAACATCCTTGACTTTCAGCACTGCGAGAACAGGAGACAGCTTTTCGTATGACAGCGGATAATCCTTTCCTACGCCGTCAATTTCACAGCAAAGAATTTTGGTATCCTCCGGAATGTTGATGCCCGCCATTTGGGCAATTGTATACGGGCTTTTGCCCACAATTGCAGGGTTAACTGCACAGCGCTCTACATTCATAACCGTGCTTTCAATTTTCTTTGTTTCTTCGGATGTGGTAAAATAGCATTTCTGCGCCTTCATAAACTCGATTGCCCAATCGTAAATCGGCTCTTCCAGGATAACCGCCTGCTCGGATGCACAGATCATACCATTATCGAAGGATTTGGACAAAATCAAATCGGTCAGCGCCCTCTTGAGCTTGGCTGTTTTTTCAATAAAACAGGGTACATTACCGGGGCCCACGCCGAGGGCTGGCTTGCCGCAGGAATAGGCCGATTTAACCATGCCTGTACCGCCGGTTGCAAGAATCAAGGAAACACCCTTGTGATTCATCAGCGCCTGGGTTGCTTCGATTGCGGGGGCTACAATCCACTGGATACAGTCTTTGGGAGCGCCTGCCTTTATGGCTGCATCTCTGAGAATGCGCGCCGCTTCGGTGCTGCATTTCTGGGCGGATGGGTGGAATGCAAAAATGATGGGATTTCTTGTTTTTGCCGATATAATTGATTTGAACATGGTGGTGGAAGTCGGATTGGTTACAGGAGTAACACCGGCAATTACACCTACCGGCTCAATGATTTCGTAAAAATCCTCATGCTCGTTTTGGTTCACAATGCCGACGGTCTTCTCATATTTAATACTGTGATAGATATACTCGGTGGCAAACATGTTCTTGGTGACTTTGTCTTCAAATATGCCTCTGTCTGTCTCCTCAATCGCCATTTTGGCAAGCAGCATATGATTGTCCAGTCCTGCCAGCGCCATTGCCTGTGTGATGGCATCAACCTGCTCCTGAGTCAGCTTCATATATCCATCTAATGCTTCAAGGGCGTTTTTTACAAGTCTGTCAATCGATTTATTCACATCGTCCTGCATAACCTGCATTGCCTTTTCATCCTTCTTCGCCATATCTGTGACCATCCTTTCGTGCATAATTCAAAAATGTTTTCACCGCATGCATAGCACTGATTGCATAGCAATTCGTACTTGAGGGCAATTCGCACGCTATCAGTGTAAAAAATATACCCGCTTTGATTGTTAATTAATTAACAATCAAAGCTTATTATACGGGGCGAAGCAGACTTTGTCAATAATTTAACAAGAGAATCTGCACGATCATACATGGCTAGTTTTGTACATATTGCATATATAACGGGCTTGGTTTTTAATTAAATAAACGACTTCAGGACTGGAAAGTCAAGACCGTTCAGATCAGAAGGTGTTGCCTCCAAGGGGCGGACGAGGTGTGCGATATAATGCGTGCTTAGACGAGGCACACCTCGTCCGTCTCACTTTCGCTCGACCGATTCACCGCAAGGGGGAGCCTTGTTAGCCCTGATGTTGAAAGGAGGGTTGCAAAGATCGGCTTTATGAGCGGTATTGATAAACGCGAAATCGCTACGGTCGGAAAAGCAATGGAAGTACGGCGCGTAGTCGAGCATCTTCTGAAAATGGTCGGATTTATACCGAGCTGCGACCACGGAGTGCCGCCGGTATATCCTTCAAAAACTTTATTGAATATACGGGATTACTGGCAAAGCTGACCGGATGGTTAATAAAAAGTTGGTGCTTTGTAATTCCAGGTTTCCGGAAATATTACATTAGGGATTACCTATACATGTTTGTGATATCGCAATCCTCGAGTTAAAATGGACAATAATCTCTGTGGATTAATATAATAAGATGTGTTATAATGGGTAAGCATCCGGGGGCGTAAAGGTTTCGACGGGGATTGTGAACCTGGGTAAGCGAGCAGCGGTGCGGACCCGCTATAAAAGCCGTACTTTTTAAAACAAACGACAACAATACTGTTGCGTACGCAGCCTAATTAGGCTGCCGTCTTTACCCGGAATACCGCGGCTGGGATAAGGGCGTCGATTAGCGGTGCACGTGAATAAAGAGAAGCCGTGCTCTTTATCATGATTGAAATGGCTACCGTAATCGGAAGTTTGCCGGTCAACGTCCGATGAGGGGAATCTAAAACGACAGGCTGCGCTCGGAGAAAGCTCAGGCAAATGATTTTCGGACAGGAGTTCGATTCTCCTCGCCTCCACCAATCTTTAATAGTTCGAACACCTTTATATTTTTCTTACCCGGCGGGGTGTTTGGAATTATTAGTAAAGTAGCGGACAAGGCGTAAGCCCTGCCCGCTATTTTCTTTATTGTTGTTCCGGCCCGCTCGTTTAGTCGGGCGGTTTTTTTGTTCCCGCGTATGTCGATAAAACCATGTAAAAACCGATAAAAAACGCGAAACATGCAAGTCAGATGCAAGTCAGAAAGTAAGCCGAGTTTATCCGAAGTGCGATTGAGGAGTATCTGGCGAAATGAGAAAAACCGGAGGAAGTGAAAGCTTTCTCCGGTTTGTTATTTTGCACAAATTCGTTACTGCATGTTTGTATAATATTATTCTCTAACTCGTATTGACTTTGCGTGTATTCGTGGTATAATATAGACAAGATTAAGAGAGGGGCAAGAACAAAATGACGAAAACAATTAACTTTGAATCTGCAATGGAAGCTATAACCAAAGC
>DOWI01000305.1 GCA_003519645.1 Oscillospiraceae bacterium | reverse complement strand
GGTCACGGTAACAGTCACGGAGATAGTGGGCGGGAGGCCGTTCCTCCCACCTGTACTGAGGTTTCTGTACCATCCATCCGTCCCGGATTCCTCATCCCCGTAATCGGCGTAATCGTAATCGTCGGGGTCGGGCCTGTTCTTGTCCTTTTTCCCCGGCTTGCGGGACTTTGCAGTTCACAGGCACAATTGTATCTGTAAACCTTAAAATTTACAGATGGTTGCTGTTTCAAAATGTTTTTACCAAGGCAGCAAATTATCCCTTTATAGCACCGCTGAGCATACCGGATATAAAGTTCTTTTGGAAAATCAAAAAGAAAATAAGTACAGGAAGCAGTGCTATCACCGCACCAACCATAATCGCGCCATAATTGATTACTTCACCCGGTGCAATCAGCATAGCAAGGGCCAGCGGCAGCGTAAAGCTCTTTTCACTATTTAGAGCAATGAGCGGCCACATATAATTGCCCCATTGAGTTACGAAAGTAAGAATACCCAGGGATGCAATGGATGCTCTCATGTTCGGAAAGACAATTTGGAAAAAGGTTCGCAGTTCGCCTGCTCCGTCAATTTTGGACGATTCAATTAAGTCGTTGGGGAACTGCTCAAAGCTTTGGCGCATGAGAAAGACACCAAACATGGAAGCAAGTGCTGGTACAATAATGGAAGCGGGCGTATTTACCCAATGCATTTTTGTCATTTGAATAAACAGCGGTACCATGGTAACCTGCGATGGTATCATCATTGTAATCAGGCAGCCAAAGAACAGTGCATTTTTGCCTTTAAACTTAAATTTTGCAAATCCGTAGCCTGCCATGGAATCCAGCAATAGCGTAAAGACAGTACAAGTAACCGTAATAAAAATGCTGTTTAATAGATTCTGCCAAATAGGCTTCAGCTTTTGGAGCTGTTTGAGATTTTCTACAAAGTTGCCTGTTGGAACAAGTGTATAGCTTAATTTGAAAATCTGTCCGTTTGTGTGGGTTGAAGCAATGAATGTCCAAATGAAGGGAAAGACAGCCACGATGCTGATAATTGTCAAAACAATATAAATAATGATTCGTGAACCATTTTGTTTCATAAATTAGTCCTCCCTCGTAACACGGAACTGAATCAGCGTTAAAATAGCGACAATGATAGTAATAATATATGAACCAGCCGACGCAACCCCAAAGTTAAAATTTTTGAAACCTATATTGTATAAGTAAAGTACAACCGTCATTGTTGAATTGGATGGGCCTCCCTGTGTTAACAGTTGAGGCTCTGTGAACAACTGCATTGTACCGTTAATGGAATTAAATATAGAGAATATAATAACCGGCTTCAGCTGCGGAATTGTAATTTTCGTAAATTTCGTAAATGCACCCGCACCGTCAATGGAGGCTGCCTCATAGAGTTCTCCCGGAATGTTCNNAAGCGGTCCGCTGGAAAACCAGCGCTGAGAACTGATACCGACCAAATTTAATATATTGTTGACTAATCCGCCTCTTTCATTAAAGAACAAGGAAAAGATGATGGAGTAACTGACTGCATCAATCAAAACAGGCATAAAGGTGAACATCCGAAATAAACCTTTGCCTTTGATAAGCGCTGAATTTAACAAGCATCCTATTATCATCGACAAAATTATCATAATGGGTACCTGAATGACTAAAATCAGAAGAACATTCAGTAAGGATTGAAAGAAAACAGGATCACTCAGAAGGAACCTATAGTTTTTGAAACCATTAAAAATAATTTTTCCAGCTCTGTATTTACTAAAACTTAAAATGACAGAATAAATAATCGGATACACCATGAAAAGAAAAAACACAACAAGAAAAGGCCCTATAAAAATTGCCGGCGCCCATTTGTTACGAAGCTTATGACTCACTGCTGCCATCTCCTCACACTTTGCGTTTTAAAAGCAAAAGCTGCTTCCCATTAAAAATGGTAAACAGCCTTTCATTTTCACACGTATTAATTAGCTGGATTTTTTGAAAAACAGTATATTATTCATTGTCAATTGCTTACTGTGCAGTGTCACTTGCTTCTTTTAATACTGCTTTTGTGTCCTGTTTTTTCAGCAAAGCATTTCCAATTCCGGTCTTAAGAGCATTGTTGACGTCGGTAAAATGCGGTCCAAAGTCAACTGTAGGGATATTTGTGGACAGCTTTGCAAATGTGCTGCCGATGGAAATGCCGAAATAATCATCAGTCGCAGTATACTCTGGGTCTTTATAGGACTTTTGATAAGATGTAAAGAGCTTTGAAGTTTCAAAATTAATCTTATTGCCTTCGCTGCTCATCAGTGCAAATTTCACAAATGCTTTCGCAAGTTCTGCATTCTTTGTCTGCGACGAAATTGCCAAAGCGGAACCGCCTTCGTTCGCCTGCGTATTGCCGCCAGCAGTGAAAGCCGGAAGAGGCATAATTCCCCATTTGCCTTTCTGGTCACTTATCGCCTGCAGCGTTCCGGCATACCAAACAGCATACGGAATAGACGCGATTTGGTCGTTTGTCGCAGCAGAGATTCTGTCATTCCATTCATTTGGCAGATTAACAGCAACGCCCGCATTTATCATTTTTTTGCACAGGTCAACCGCTTTCACCATGGCATCGGAGTTGAGCTGCACCTTGCCATTCTTGTTATAATACTGTCCGCCTAACTGGCTGAAAAATACAGCAGGCATATCCGTGGATGTAGAACCGCTGTAATCAAATCCAATCAGTTTTGTCTTGCCGCCGGTCTTGGTAACAATTTTTTTGCCGGCCGCGATATAGTCATCGTATGTTTTAATGGTGCTGGGGTCAACGCCTGCTTCTTTAAAAATATCTTTTCTGTAATAAAGTGCGCAGGGACCCAAATCCCACGGGACCGCGTAATACT
The DNA here is from genome assembly GCA_003519645.1 of Oscillospiraceae bacterium. The sequence continues at coordinate 19,855 of DOWI01000305.1, read as the reverse complement.
TATTATCCACCATGGCAAGGCCGCGCACATAATTGCTAAAGTTGCTTTCTTCCGGTTTCATCATGTCGGTAAGGTCAAGCCACGCATCCGGATATTTATTTACGAAATTTTTAACATCACGGTTTTGAATTGTCACAACATCCGGCACGCCGCTGTTTGCTGCCAGTTCCGAATACAGCTTCGTATAGTCGCTGTCAACCGTTTGTACGGTTACGGTTGTGCCCGGGTTCTCTGTCATAAACTGTTTTGCATTTGCTTTAAGAGCCGATGCTGCCTGATTCCACCCGCAAACAGTTATGCTCCCAGATAACTTTCCAGGAGCGCTGCTGGTCCTTTTTGCACTTTTGCTGCTGGAATCACTACTTGCACACCCGCTTGCGAGCAAAGCTGTAGAAGAAAACATTGTTGCAGCAAGTAAGATACTGCAAATTCTTTTGCCGATCTTTTTCCTTTTCATAGAGCATACTCCTTCAAACATTTTATTATTAACCACATTGGCATATAGAAAAATACGTCATGCAAGTTAATTCCTATCCGTTACACAATAAAATAAGTATTATATTTACTGAATTTGTTACTGAATTCAAACTGACTTTTACTTAATCATTATAGCAACCATTTAATGGTATTACAATATATTATCAATAAAAAAATGCATTTATATGTATAAATTTTGTTTATCAGAAATTGATACTGTCATTACTTGAATGCTTTGTTTCATCTTTTTGTAGCGTTTTGTACTATATTCCTGCACTTATCACTTCATTCCAACAATTTTCCTATCTGTTGTAATAGCGCTATTTAGTGATCTGTTAATAAAATTAGTAAAATAGTTAGTGACTACTTTTGGCACGCAAACCGCAGATTTTACTTTCACATATTTATTGACTTTTTTGCTATCTTTTCGACTTGTGTTGCTGCAAACTGAGCGGATCCTGATATACGAAGCTTGCAAGAAGCCCAATATATAAACAAATTACAGTTTACAAGTCTCTGAAAAAGAGCTTTCTTGCCAAAAGCCTCATACATTGCAGCTGCACACCCTTATCGATTTTGCACAACTGCAAGCCAACAAAAGTAAAGCAAACAAATGAATTATGAACGGCTCCGGAATATGTATCGGTTTGATACAGGCACGGACCTTCACTTATAACCATTATTCAAGATTTAGGACTTAGCTCCATGTTACAGGATGCTGAATATTGGTAGTAAATGTAATATAAAATTTCAGTAAATATTGAGCTGGATAGAGTGAATTGCTTGACAATCAATAAATTTTTTCGTTTGATTTTAAGATTGACAAGGCCAAGTTTAGCTAATATAATATAGATATAGTATGGAAAAAATACGCAAGTGAAAATATCAGTAAATAATTTAGTGTACTATTGCGTGATTACTGCTGGGATTACTTGTTAACAGATAAAAAAAATAAAAAAGGTTGATTTTATTGGCAACGATTAAAGATATTGCCGCTGACGCCGGCGTTTCCGCTACCACTGTTTCCAGAGTGCTGAACAACGATCCTAAAATCTCTGTAAGCAATAAAACTCGAGAGAGAATATTCTCCAGCGCCCATAAGTTGAAGTATCATAAAAAATCAGTTGGTTCTCAACTGCGCGCAATTGCGCTTCTTTACTGGATATCCGACAAAGAAGAACTGAATGATATCTATTACCGGTCAATTCGCAACGAAATAGAAAAGCTGGCAAAACTTAAAAATATCACGATTACGAAATATAAATTGGAAAACGGTGTAAAAATGGTTGATCCCAAAACTTCCGCGTTTTTCGCAATCGGTCACTTTACGCAGGAAGATTTGAACTATATCCATTCCATAACATTGAACGGCGTTTTTGTTGACTCATCGCCAGATGAAATGCGTTTTGACTCGGTTATATCTAATTTTCCGCAAATGATCCGCCAAATGGTTGATTACTTTATTGCACAGGGTCATAAAAAAATTGGATTTATTGGCGGTTCGGATTACGTGGACCGTACCATAAAAAAAATGGATGCCAGAGAGAAAGCCTTTCGGGAGATAACCCGAGAATATTCCATCTTAAATGAAGATTGGATTTTTATTACGGATACCTTTTCTGTCAATGACGGATATAAGATTGCAATGCAAGCAATCGAAAAATACGGAGATGATTTGCCGACCGCATTTTGCGTGGCGAGCGATCCACTTGCGATTGGCGCGCTGCAAGCTTTTAATGAAAAAGGTTGGCTGATTCCGCAGCGAGTCAGTTTGTTTAGTATCAATAATATAAGCGTTACAAAATATGTTTCCCCACCGCTTACAACATTTAATATTGACGTCCCATTAATCTGTGAAACTGCCTTTAATCTGCTGGAGGACCGCTGCAAAACAAGCCGAACTTCAACAAAAACTGTTTTGATTTCCGGCTCTCCGGTTTTTCGCAAAAGTATTCAAAAACTGAATTAATTCAGTTTCTATCTCTTTCGCATAATTTTACCGAGTCTTGTTTGAAAAATAAAAGTTGCACAACAAGAGGATAAGACTATGTAAACTGAAAGTATGAAACGCTGATGTTAAAATAAAATAAAGCAAGCCAAAATGAGAAAATTCCAAACAGAAAAACATGATACAATCAAGGTATTGGAAATCTGAGGCTGTGCAGAAAACCTCGGTATGGGTTACAGTGCCCTGACCAAATGGCTGAAAGACTTCTGGGAATCTGGTTCACAGAACCTCACATCACCATTGCGGTGGTTCACTGGTTCACCATCAACAGCTTTTATCTTACCTATCACTGGTGCAGTGATGTATAATCAACCTGAGTGATAATATGGCTACTGAGAAGTCACGTTACACAGTATCTGTGGATCATGATATGTTTGAGAAAATTGAAAATTTCCGGTTTTCACACCGCTTCCAAACTCGTTCTGAGGCAACGGTAGAACTAATCCGGCGTGGTCTGGAAACACTGAAAGAGGATAACGCAGAAAACGAACCGACTGTGTGAGATGGTGTTTTGCTTATCGGACAAGCGAAACAGGATGATGATTTATGGATAGAATAGCAAAAGAGCATATAAGCGAAGCAAACTCACTTATATGCTCTTTTGCAATATGATTATATCATAAAAACCGATACGGAGTAATTTATTCGCTAAAGTCCGTGAACGGTCAGGCGGGAAATATTCCTCATTGCTCGTGCCCTAAAGCTTTTCAAGCACAGAATTCATCAGATTCAGAAATTCTACTTTCTCCGCACTGAAAATACTCGTGCCTCTGCAGCCTGCCACGGATCCGCAACCCTCAGGCCGTCAACGCAATCGGCAGATGCCGCCAATGCATAAGGTCTTTGCTGATGGTATGTCCCGTCGTATGCTTGAAATCACAGACTATTTATGATAAAATATAAGTATGTTCATCGGAGGGTATATAATATACGATTATATGCTGGATAAGATGGTGGGGTACACCCGCTTCTTATCCAGCTTTTTTTTATTGTAAGAGTATAAAATTTTTCTGATCTTGTGTTTTTGTCGAAAATACCTACGTGACATATCCTATATATTTGGTATACTTAATTGTAATAAATAGAAGAAGGAATTTGACTATTATGAAAAATGCGGATAGTGGTGCAGTAAATGGCAAGCCGGATAAATTATGGTCGAAAGACTATATCTCCTTGATGGCTGCTAATTTCCTCCTGTATTTTGCTGAGTGTTTGCTTCTTACTGTCCTGCCGGTTTACTTAAAGCAAAACGGTGCGGGCGATTTTCAAATCGGTATCGTTGCAGCCGTATTTTACATAACTTCCATGTTCATGCGGACTTTGACCTCCAAAGTATCAGCCCGAATCGGGAGAAAAGTATTGCTTCTGCTTGCAATGTTTGTTTTTGCGTGTTCCATGGTCGGATATTACCTGTTTGCCGGATTGGCCATGATCCTCATTTTGAGACTGGTTCAGGGTCTTGGATTTGGCGCCTCAACGACTCTTTACGGTTCTACGGTTGCCAGTACTATATCCAATGAGAGAATGGGGGAAGGCATGGGCTTCTTTGGATTGGGCATCTCTGTTGCATACGTACTGGGGCCGTGTCTCGGTGCGGCGGCCGTTTCGCAGACATATTTTCAATGGGTATTTCTGCTGGCTGCGATGCTCGTTTTATTATCGATGCTGTTAACCTGTTTCATCAAAGCAGATCATTTTGAACAGTCAGCAGAGAATCCAACAAAAGATACCCATTGGTTGTCAGATGTTGTTGAGCCGAAAGTGATTTTTGAATCTGTCTTTATCCTTTTACTTGGGTTGTTAATGGGTGCCTGTGACACCTACGTTGTTTTATATGCCAAGCAGATGAATATTACAAATATCTTTCTCTATTTCATCATGACGACAGTTGCGGAAATGTCCACTAGAATTTTTTCCGGAAAGCTATATGACAGAAAAGGCATGAATATTCTGGTGATACCGGGGACAATCATCGGTCTCCTCAGCTGTATTGCTGCTGCACATGCAACCAACTTATTCATGCTTTGCATATTTGCATTGCTTTATGGAGCCTCTATCGGTATGATTTTTCCCGTGATGGAAGCCAGCGCCATGAAAAAAGTAAGCCCTGAACGCAGGATAGCTGCAAATGCCACCTTCTATAATTTCCTTGATATTGGTTCTGGGATGGGCCCTTTGCTTTTTGGCGCTCTTGCGCAGTCTACAGGATATTCAAATGCGTTTTCCCTCTCGGGCCTGATTTTTGTGGCTATGCTGGCAATCATATTTTTTAGGGGAATCATGAATAGACAAAAAAGATATGGAAATAACTGAAATAAAGGGTTAACTTTCTTGCCACTATACTTCACTCTTACAGCAGTTTGACAGTTTTAATCAAAATTTGTTTTTCTTCCCTTTAAGATGATGATACCTTATTGACTGAGGTGTTACAATTTACTTTAGCACAACAGGGGCGGCTGCAGATTTGCTTGCGCTTTATTTTACGGTATCCTTATCAAGTGTCACCAGTTGACCCACGATATTTTAGTGTGGTTTCCGTATAGAGAACGCGATAATTTAGAGAGGGATCTTTTATTCGAGAAATAAGAAGCTGTACTGCCGAAAATCCCATGATTTTACTGTATATGTGGATTGTCGTGAGTGTCGGGGACAAAATCCTTGATTCGGATGAATCATCAAATCCACACAAATATACATCCTGCGGTACACGGATTCCCTTTTCTTTTAACACTCGGAGAAAATCAATTGCCACAAAGTCATTTGCACAGAGAAAAACTTGAGGAAGCGTTTGCATTTTGTTTAGCTGGTCATGCAAGTAATCGGCGTAGGTAAACTCTGCGTCATTTCCGAGAATACAAAATTCATCTTTTGCGGGTAAGTGCAAGGCATCCAGTGCGTGTTTGTAGGCATAGAATCGTTCATAGAACGATTGACAGTGTTGATATTCCCCGATGAATCCAAAGGTGGTTTTCCCTCGGCGAGTCATTTCCTGAATGAAGTGATAAATGTTAGAAGAGCTGTTCATCAGCAGTACATCTGCTTTTAAAGACAGCGAGTCCAAATTTGCGGGGGCATCTACAAATAAAGTCGGAAGCCCGATTTCACAAATCAACTGACTATATTCGCGGTCAAAAAGTTCCACACACAAAATACCGTCAATATTTTCTTTGTGGAAGGTAGGCGGAAGCGTTTTGTTTTTTATCTCATTTTCACGAACAAGGTAGATTGCAAAGCGATACCCCATTTTGGCAATCTCATTTTGAAAACAATCGAGCATGACGGAGCCAAAGTGAGAAGTGTCCAAAACAACAGTCGTAAAAAGCGCAATTTCTCGCCCTTTGCCGAATAGTGAAGTTCCTTCTGAGATGGGCAATTGGCGGTATCCCATTTCTCTGGCTTTCTGTAAGACACGTTCCTTGGTAGATTCTGCTAAAACACCGGTGCTATTAAGAGCTTTCGACACAGTGTTGCGAGAAACGCCAAGGGCATCGGCTATATCTTGAATTGTCACTCTGCTTACCAACAAAATTCCTTCTTTCATCATATAGCAAGATATTAAGAGCAAAATTGTTTCTTTTTAATATTTCGATAACAGTACTTTGATAACAGTATATTGTAAAATGAGAATTGTGTCAAATGTAACAGTATCATTGTGACACAGCACTTGACAGCCATGAACCAGTAAATGCAAATGTAAAATCAAATTGTGTATAAGTCACATATTGATGTAACTAATGCACACTTTTTTCAAATATTCTATAATATTCTATTGGAATTTTAGAATCGGCATGATATAATTACCTCAAAAGCAAAGCAAATGTAAAATAATTTTTTTACATTTTGTAAAAGTAAAAAGTTCAGGGAGGGATGTCTGTTGGGTAGCAAAGAAGAACAGACCGCAGTGATACCAAAAGGCAGAACGATGAGTACATGGACTTATGTAAAAAAACACTGGCAACTTTATGTACTGTTTTTATTACCTGCTCTGTTGCTTGTCATTATTTTTAACTATCTGCCGATGGGCGGTGTTGTAATTGCATTTGAGAACTACAATCCGATCAAGGGAATCTTTGGAAGTGAATGGGTTGGACTGAAATACTTCTCCCGCTTTATGTCCTCACCGGACTTTTTTCAGTACCTGTTCAACACTTTGAAGCTAAGCGTATATGGCTTATTATGGGGATTTCCCATACCAATTTTGTTAGCGCTTCTGCTTAACCGTATCAATTCAAAGGGTGTGCAGAAAAAATTGTAGTTGATCCTATATCTGCCGAATTTCATTTCAGTCATTGTTCTGTGTGGCATGCTTTTTATTTTTCTTTCGGTCAACGGTCCGGTAAATAAGGCATTGGGCACCAGCATCAATTTTATGACAATGCCATCCGCGTTTCGTACCATTTATATTGCCAGTGGAATTTGGCAGGGCGCAGGATGGGCATCCATTCTTTATACTGGTTCACTTTCGAATGCTAGTCCGGAGCTGAAAGAAGCGGCGTTGATGGACGGTGCAAATCTGCTTCAGCAAATCCGCTATGTAGAATGGCCGGCAATTAAGGACATGGCAGCTATTCAGTTTATTCTTTCTGCCGGAAATTTGATGAGCATCGGATTTGAAAAGGCTTATGCGCTGCAAACAGACTTGAATTTGAACGCATCAGAAATCATTGCGACTTATGTCTACAAAAAAGGCCTGTTAGATGGAGACTACAGCTTTTCTACTGCTGTTGGCTTGTTTAATACCATTATTAATCTTATTTTGGTTGTGCTTGTCAATCAGATTGTCAAAAAGATGAATGATGGTAAAGGGCTGTAAGGAGGAAATCATGGTAAGTAAATTTTCAAAATATTCTTTACAGGATAAAATTCTGCTGATTGTGGGCTTCGTACTCTTGGGTATCTTTGCACTGCTAATTTTGGTGCCACTTCTTTACATCGTTTTCGCCTCTTTCACAGATCCGACATATTTGCAAAATCATGGTCTGACTCTTGACTCTACCAAGTTGACGCTGAGTGCATATCAAAGGGTATTTGAGGATTCCTCGATCTGGATTGGTTTTAAAAACGCCATTGTGTATTCGGTTGCCTTTACAGTTTTGTCTGTTCTGGTCACTCTGCTTGCGGCCTACCCAATGTCGCTGAAGGACTTTCGCGGCAAAAAATTTTTCAACACTATCTTTTTAATTACCATGTTTTTCAACGGTGGCTTGATTCCAACATATCTTCTGATTAAAAACTTGGGGCTGATTAATAGTATGTGGTCTATTGTTTTGCCTGGGTGTTTTAGTGTGTGGAACATGATTATTGCACGGACATACTATGAATCGATTCCGCATGAACTGTGTGAAGCAGCTGAAATGGATGGCGCAAGTGATCTGACATACTTTTTCCGAATTTTGCTTCCAGTATGCAAACCAATTGTATTTATCTTGGCTTTATGGCAATTCGTAGGAATGTGGAACAGCTATTATTCGGCAATGATATACATTAATGATCCGGCAAAGCAGCCGCTTCAGCTTGTGCTGCGCGGCATTTTAATTCAGAATCAGCCTCAGCCCGGAATGATTGCAGACATTGCCAGTACAGCGCAACGCTCACAAATGGCAGAGCTCTTGAAATATGCGACAATTATTATATCCAGTATTCCGTTGCTGGTGATGTATCCATTTTTCCAAAAGTATTTCCAGAAAGGAATCACCATTGGTTCCGTTAAGGGATAAATTTGTTGATTGAAAAGGAGTAAAGGCTTATGTACAAAAAATGCAAAAGGCTTGTGGCTGCAACACTTGCTGTGTGCTTGTCTGTCACGGCACTGTCAGGGTGTGGAAATCAGACAGCAGATCAGTAGAAGACCACATCAAATGTTACGGCTGCGTCTCTGAAATTTCCACTGGCAAAGACGGAGACACTTACAGGCTTAACCACTTATCCTGTAGGCTCGGAACCAAATCCCAATAACCGCGCTATTTTTCAAAGACTGGAAAAGGCCAGCAATGTACACATTAACTGGACAGCAATTCAAGCAGACCAATGGGGAGATAAAGCGAAACTTCTCATGGCCAGTGGTTCTGGACTGCAGGACTTTGTCTTTAATGCCGATTTCAGCGATTCGGATTTGCTGAAATACGCAAATCAAGGTGCTATTGTTCATTTAGAGGATTATATTGATAAATATATGCCGAATTTGAAAGCGGTTTTTGCAAAGTATCCGGTTTACAAAAAGATGTGTATGGATCAAGACGGTCATATTTGGGGACTGCCTTGGATTGAACAGCTTGGTACCAATAAAGAAGCGATTCAAACTGTTGGTAATATGGCATTTATCAATAAGAAATGGCTCAGCTATCTGAAGCTCAAAACTCCGACTACTGTAGATGAATTGGAACAGACTTTGCTTCAGTTTAAGAAACACGCTGGTGAATTACAAAAGCAGTTTAAAATTGATGGTTCTATTATTCCGATGTCGTGCATCATTAATGACCAGGATCCTGCTTTAATCATCAACGGCTTTGGCAAAGGATATGGCGATAATGACCTGGATCGTCATATTGCGGTGTCCGATGATGGAAAAGTACTTTGCACTGCTACGCAGGACGGATATAAGAAGGGAATCAACTGGCTGCATAAACTTTATACCGAGGGACTTTTGGACAAAGAATCTTTTACGCAGAAATGGGCCACCTATGTTTCTAAAGGTAAAGCAGGACGTTATGGCGTATGTTTCTCCTGGGATGTAGCCAATGTTGATAATTTGAAAGATTGGGAGCCTTTACCGGCTTTGAAAGCTGATACTACGAATATTACACCATGCAATGCTTCTTATACCAGCGGGTTTGCCCGCGGGAAATGTGTGATAACTTCCACTTGCAAAAACGTTCCGCTGGCGTGTGCCTGGTTAGACCAGATGTATGCACCGCTGCAGTCTCCGCAAAACAACTGGGGAACTTATGGCGAAACCAAACGGTTTAACATCTTTAAACTTTCTAAAAATACTTCTGGCGGGCCAATGCTCAAGCACATCGATTTAGCCGGCCACTCACCTGTGGAAGTACGTGAAGCACAGAGTGTTGGCGGACCACTGGCTGTTTTAAATGATTATTATAATACGTATGTTACCTGCCCTGATGATGCGGCTTATCGTTTGAAATGGATTAAAGACATCTATACCCCGCAGATGCACCACAAGTATGTTTATCCAAATGTTTTTATGACTGGGGATGATACCCAGAAACTTTCGGATCTGCAGGCTGATATAAAAACGTATATTAATAATAAACGTTCCGGGTGGATCCTTAACGGTGGCATTGATAAAGACTGGAATGGTTATATCAATAACTTAAAGAAATACGGACTATCGGATTATTTGAAGCTCCTGCAAAAATACTACGATAAATCCAAATGAGTGGTAACAGGAACTGACGCTGCTTCAAACTAAAATACGGCTTTACAGATCTTACAGTACCTTGATCTTAGAACGCAAAGAGTCGAATCTGATTAGATTCGGCTCTTTGCGTCTTTCCAAGGAATGTGGGGAATGCAGCTTTGTCAAATTCAGGAGGGAATATGAACGAACTACTTGATGCGTACACAAATCACCGCCCAATTCTGCACTATTCTGTTCCGCATGGTTGGATGAACGACCCCAATGGCTTAATTTTTGAAAATGGCTGGTATCATTTGTTTTATCAGCATTATCCGGATGGTTTGCAGTTTGGTCCGATGCATTGGGGCCACGCTCGTTCCTGCGACCTGCTGCATTGGGAAACCTTACCCATTGCACTGTATCCAGATAAAAATGGCGTGACCTTTTCCGGCAGTGTGGTAGCAGACACACAGAACACGGCTGGCTTTGCTAAAGACCAAACTACTCCTCTTGTAGCGGTGTACACTAGTCATAAGGATGTAGACGGCCAAGTGACGCAGTCACAGAGTCTTGCGTTTAGCTACGACAGCGGGTACACTTTCGAAAAGTATGCGAAAAATCCAGTGCTGGGCTGCAATTTGCGTGACTTTCGGGATCCAAAAGTCATTTGGCATGAGGAGAGTAAGCAATGGGTGATGCCCTTGGCAGCAGGACGGAAGGTTATGCTGTACGGATCTAAAAATTTACGTGACTGGAACTATCTAAGTACCTTTGAAAGTAAAAATCCGACCCCCGAAGGTATTTGGGAGTGCCCGGACCTGCACCTCATTCAAGCGGAGGATGGTTCCTATCATTGGGTACTGCTTGTAAGTGTGAATGTCCCGGATGAAAGCTGCTTTGGAATACAGTATTTTATTGGGAATTTCGATGGCCGTATGTTTCATTCGGAAACGCCAGAACAAGATATTTTAATGTTGGATTTTGGTATTGACAATTATGCTGCCGTTACGTTCAATGGGGTTTCAGACCGCGTCATACTTATCGGTTGGATGAACTGTTGGTATTATGGGGATCGAATCCCGGCCTCCACGTTTCGTGGTTCTATGACGATTCCGCGTGAACTTAAGCTTCGTCATACAACGTCTGGGTGGAGGCTGCTGCAGCAGCCTGTGCGTGAACTTTTCTCTGCTTTTGATAAAATTCCTTCATATGAATATAAAGAGAGTGCGTTGCTGCAGGGACCATTACTGATTGCAGTTCAGATTCGAGCAGAAAAAGAGACGATTTCATTGGAAAACGAAAAGGCAGCCTTTGTTATTCAGACGGACACTGTGGCAAAGACGATTCGAGTGGACCGCAGTGGATGTGGACATGAAGAGCTCGGAAAATCTTTCCTTGCGACACGCACAGGCCATTATTTTTCCGATCAGCCATTGCAGCTCTATATACTCATCGATGTCACCAGTGTTGAGATCTTTGCTGCCAATGGTGAAGCAGTGGGAACTTTTCAGTACTTTATAGATAAACCGTTTACAAAAATTTCCACTGAAAATAGAAACACGAGCTATCGTATTTCACAGCTTAAGTCAAAGGAAAACTACAGCATATCCAATAACGGCAGGCAGTAAGTTATCAAGATTTATAGCAAAGAAGTTAGGCAATGCATTGTAAGGTTACGGTAATAGGTGAACTTCTAGGGAAACGATACAGAAATATTTGCTTGACCAGAGATACGCAGAATTAACAGTCCAAAGTCTGTGATGCGAAAAGCATTTACAGATGGCATCATAGAGGACGATCAAGTTTGGATTGCTCTTTTCAATCACCACAATGCCATTCCTCACATTTATGATGAAGAAACCGCAGAACAGATCTTTCACTGAATTGATACGAACTATTTTATGTGATGTTTGCGGCATTGATGAAGAAACTAAAAATGAAGTTATCAGAAGGCTGGAGCCTGCAATAGGTTCCAGCCGATGCTTTATGCTGTATCTGCTTTTCAGTTTGACAGAGATGCTGAGATTACATATGCTATGTTAAAAAAATCCAACGGCAGGTGGTAAATTTGAAAACGATTCAAGAAATCTTGGATGCGGCCGAACCCAAAATACTGGAGCGCGGAAAGCAGTATTATAAGCAGGGGAAAATCCTTTCTTTGGAGAAAAACAGGACTGGCGGCTGTTTGGCGGCCATCGCAGGGAACGGTGAAATCTATAGCGTTGCTGTGCAGCAGGATAGGGATGGCCATGTTACAGCGATGAGTTGTAACTGTCCGTATGCTTCCGGAGACCTTTGCAAGCATATGGTGGCTGTGCTCCTCGCTTTGCAGAACAGTGAGCGTGAACAGGACTTTACTGAACGTACAACAGCAGTCAACGCAGCAGAGGGACAGGCAGCGGATTGGATCGCGGAGATTCCGGGAACTGTACTTCGGAAATTTGTAACAGCGAATGCGCGGCGGGATGAAGCGTTTGAGAATGAGCTGAAATTTGCGGTTGGTTTTCCAGATGAAAAGAAGGAACTGGCAGCCGTAAAAGAACAGATAAAAATTGCTGTGCGTGCGGGTACACACCGTGGATATATTGACTGGCGGGGCTGCGACAATATTTGCGCGAAACTGGACGAACTATTGAAATATGCGCAAAAACGGCTTGAACGGGGATATTTGAACAGTGCATATCAGGTGATAGACACCGTGCTGCAAAAGGCAATGTATCTTGCTTCTTATGCGGATTCCAGCAATGGATCCGTGACACAAACAGTGGGCTTTGCAGAAGAGCTGCTGCAAGCGGTCTGTGACAAAGCTGCGGAGACGGCAGACAAAAGGCTGCAAAATCAATTTTTTGAAAAACTGTTGAAGCTGGCAAAGAAAAAATGTTTCAATGGATGGTCGGAGAATGTCTATACGATTCTTCGTATTGCTGCCAAGGTTGCAGACAAAAAAAGTGCGGTAAAGCTTATGAGCTTTTTAGACACCATGCGTACCCAAAATAGCAGCGATTACGATAACGTATGCAGCAAATTCGTAATCATTGAATTGACTGAGAAGCTGGAGGGCCATGATGCTGCCCGCAAACTGCTGTATGAGGATTTAACACAGGATGATTTTCGGCGGGAAGCATACAACTGGGCCATGACGGAAAAAGATTGGCCGGAAGCGATTCGGCTTTGTCAGGATAAGCTCAGTCAAATGACAGAAACGTTTGAAAAGAGTAAATGGCTGGAACGGATGGCCAATGCCTGTAAAAGCGGCGGCGAACGCGGCCTGTTGGAGGAAACGCTGAAAGAGCTGGTCCTGTGTGGTCAAACAGAATATTACGATCAATATAAATCTTTGCTGCAGGAGGACGGGACATGGGAACAGGAGTATCCTGCATTTCGGGACAGCTGGTACACAAAACTTTTTCCAAGTCAAAGTATGCCGCTGCTGATCAAAGAAAATGAAACAGCACTGCTGATGGATGCAGCCGAAAAAAATCCGTCCAGTATTGTAGACTATGGGAAATTCCTTGTTAAAGTCTATCCGCAGCGTGTCTATTGCCTTTTCAAAAAACTGATTAACAGCGAGGAGAAAAGAGCGCAGAACCGGCAAGATTACCGCCGGATTTGCATGCTGACAAAGAAACTCCATGAGTTAGGAGGTACTGTGCTTGCCTTGGAGGTCCTCGACCAGCTGTCGCAGAAATATCCACACCGTCCGGCAATGCAGGAAGAAATTCAAAAGGCGCGCAGCAAAATAGTTTGTTCGGCAGAGAAACCATAAAGAAATTCTGAACATTCGGCACGGAAGCGGATACTGTGGCAAAGTACGGTTAAAGGCCGCTTGACGTTTTGTGTTTTTTCCGGAGAATTCGGACTTTTATGCGCTGCAGTTCAGTAAAGGGGAATTTTTGCAGGGACATTGCAGCTATCTAATAAGTTTGGGGGAGTGTTTAAAGAATGTTCCGATTTTTACAATAATACTATTTTGTGCAGTGCTATACTGAACACAGAAAAGGCAAAGGCGTCTAAACAAAAGTTTAGGCGCCTTTTTATATGTTGGAAAGGTATGGTGGAGATGGCAATACAGCATTTTTCGTCCGGAGCGCCGATGGAAGAAACAGTCGGATATTCCCGCATGATAAAGGCAGGAAATCTGGTGATGATTGGTGGCACCACTTCTGTTCAGCCGGATGGCAGCGTGTATGGTGAAGGAAATATCTATACTCAGGCAAAGTATATTTTTGAGAAGCAGATCAAGCTGCTTGCCAAGGCTGGTGCGAAAGTCTCTGACGTTGTAAAGATACAGGTGTTTATGAGACATATGTCTGACATACATGAATTTAACCGTGCATACAGTGAATTCTTCAAACCATATAAGCCGCTTTGTACGGTAGTGGGTACGTCGGAACTGAACAGACCAGCTCAGTTGTGTGAGATAGAGATTATAGCGTTAACAGAGTGACAGGGGGTACAGCAGGATGAAACGAATCACGGAGCACCCAATACTTGGTAAGATTGAAAAAGGACGTGCGGTAAACTTTACGTTTGATGGAAAGAAGATGACAGGCTTTGAGGGCGAGCCGGTTGCAGCGGCACTGAAAGCAAACGGTGTGATGATACACCGTTATACAGCGAAACAACACAAGCCGCGCGGCATTTTCTGTGCCATTGGGCGATGTACAGACTGTGTTATGGTGGTTGACGGAAAACCGAATATCCGTACCTGCATAACACCGCTTAAAGAAGGCATGAAGGTACAAACACAGTATGGCACATCAGCAAAAAGTGAGGTGAAAAAAAATGAAACGGTATGACCTTGTTATCATCGGGGCTGGCCCAGCAGGTTTGAGTGCCGCAGCGGAAGCTTCAAAGTGCGGTATGTCTGTGGCAGTATTTGATGAGAATGCAAAACCGGGAGGACAGCTTTTCAAGCAGATCCATAAATTTTTTGGTTCCAAAAAACATAAGGCACGGATTCGCGGCTATAAAATTGGTGAGCAACTTTTAAGTGAAGTAGCAGGCGGCGTAGATGTGGAACTGAATTCTCCGGTTATTGGCATTTATCCGGAAAAGGAAATCGTGGTACGTCAGGGAGAGGACATTGTTCACTGTAAAGCTGACAGTATTATTGTTGCAACAGGAGCTACCGAAAACATGGTTCCATTTGAGGGCTGGACCTTGCCGGGCGTTATCGGTGCAGGCGCGGCCCAGACGATGATGAATCTGCATGGTGTCAAACCTGGTGAAAAAATCCTCATGCTTGGCAGCGGCAATGTCGGTTTGGTTGTCAGTTTTCAGCTCTTGCAGGCGGGGTGTGAAGTGAAGGCACTGGTAGATGCCGCGCCGCGTATCGGAGGCTATGGCGTTCATGCGGCTAAAGTAGCTCGCTGCGGAGTACCATTTTACCTTTCTCATACCATTACGAAAGCTGAGGGGACGGACTGTGTTACCGGTGCCATTATTAGTCAGGTTGACGAGCACTTCAAGCCGATACCCGGCACAGAAGAGCACTTTGATGTGGATACCATTTGTGTTGCGGTGGGACTGTCTCCTATGTCACAGCTGCTCATGATGGCTGGCTGTGACATGGTCGATGATCCAAAGCGCGGCGGTCAGGTGCCGGTATGCGGTGATTACGGTGAAACTTCCATACCGGGCATTTATGCGGCAGGCGATGTTTCCGGTATAGAAGAAGCAAGTTCTGCCATGATAGAAGGCCGCATGGCAGGAATCTGCGCGGCGCAGTATCTTGATTTCTGCACAGAGGACGAAAAAAAAGAATCCCTGAAGACGCTGCTTGAAGATTTAGATGATTTGCGTCAGGGAATGTTTGCTCCCAAAAACCGCGGCAAAAAAATTGAGAAAACCGAGGAAGGTATTGATATCTCTCAAACGCTGCTTACAAAAGGCCATTTAACCAGAGAAGAAGCGGAGCGCTTTCCCGGTGTTATCCATGAAGTTGGTGTGCACCCCGTGATAGAATGCACACAAAATATCCCATGCAACCCCTGTCAGGATGCTTGCCCCAAGCATTGCATTCAGGTTGGAAATGATATTACAGCACTTCCTCAAATTGACCCTGATGTACAGTGTATTGGCTGCGGAATGTGTGTTGCTTCCTGCTCTGGGCAGGCAATCTTTCTGCTGAATGAAGATTATGAGCCGGGCTTTGCTTCTGTTACCCTGCCTTATGAGTTCTTGCCTCTTCCACAGAAAGGCAGCAAAGGAAAGGCACTGGACCGAGCAGGACAGCCGGTATGTGAAGCGGAAGTTGTCAATGTGCGGACAGCACCGGCTTTTGACCACACTGCTTTGCTGACGATAAAGGTACCCAAAGAAAAAATGATGGATGCCCGTTTCTATAAAGGCTTAGGCTGCACAGAGGGGGTAGAGAAATGATCAAGGCGAATGACAGATCCAATAAAATGGCTCCCTTTGTTCCGGCAGAAGACGATGATTTAATTATCTGCCGCTGCGAAGAAGTGACAAAAGGAGAAATTAGAAAAGCTGTGCATGAGGGTATGTACACACTTCCGGAAGTGCGCCGTTATTTGCGCTGCGGGATGGGACTGTGTCAGGGCCAGACGTGCGGCAAATTGGTAAAGGGCATTATCGCCAGAGAACTCGGGGTAAAACCCTCACAGCTTGAGGCAGCAACTGGCCGTGCACCCATGCGCCCGACGGAACTGAAAATCATGGGCAGTGAGAAAGGAGGAGCCTAATGGAAAAAGCAGCAGATGTTCTGATCATTGGAAGCGGTATCATAGGCTGTGCAACAGCCTATTATCTGGCGAAAAAAGGAGCGGCGGTCACTGTACTGGAAGCTAATGATTCCATTGGAAACGGAGGCTCTTCCAGAAACGGCGGCGGAGTCCGTCAATCTGGCAGAGACCCGCGGGAGCTGCCTATGGTGATGTGTGGCATCAAAAATCTTTGGCCGTATCTTGATGAAGAACTGGAAACGAATGTAGAGTATACGCAGAAAGGGAATCTGCGTCTTGGAAAAACAGCAGCCCACTTGAAAACCTTGCAGAAGCTGACGGACGGCGCAGTTGCATGTGGACTTGATGTACGCATGATTAGCGGAGATGAAGTGCGGAAAATCAACCCGTATCTTTCCAATGAAGTCATTGGAGCAAGTTGGTGCCCGACAGATGGCCACGCTAATCCTTTAACGACGACGCTTGGATATTTTAAAAGTGCACGCAGACTGGGTGTTCGGTTCATTACAGGGGAACCTGTGACTTTGATTAAAAAAGAAAAGGGCCGGGCGCATGTGGTCGTGACTCCAGACGGGACTTTTGAAGCGGAACAGATTCTGGTAGCCGCAGGCTATGAGACTCGTGCGCTTACAGAACCGCTTGGCATTGATATTCCCATGCGCAAGAAGAAATCAGAATGTTTGGTTACAGAAGCAGAACCACCTATGTTTGAACAGATGCTTGGTACTGCGGAAGCCGATTTTTACGGACATCAGACAAAGCACGGATCTTTTGTTTTTGGCGGTTCTACCGGCCTTGAGATGTTCGGAATTGATGACGGTCCTGCACAAAGATCAACGAGTCTTTCGGCTCCCTGTACTTGTCGAGGCATTATGAAATATTTTCCTGCGCTTTCTGATGCAAAAATTGTCCGTACTTGGGCAGGATGGACCGACGCGAGCGCTGACGGGATACCGGTTATCGGTCCGGCTGACGGGGTGCCGGGGCTGTATATTGCCTGTGGCTTTACCGGACATGGCTTTGGTATNNTGTCGGTCCGGCAGCCGCCTATAGCATAGCTGAACTGATGACCGGCGGAACGCCGCCTGTGGATATGGAACCTTTCCGCTGCACCCGGTTTAAGGCCAAAATTTAATCGACTTTTGGTATTGTAAATTTATACCCCCGAATAGACAACGACTGGTCATTCTCTATTCGGGGGTATTGTTATGCCAAAACAGACAGGAGGTGGCTTAATTGCCACCTCTTATTTTTTGTTGAGCAGCGGCTTCAAATCACTTTGTGGGAAAGCCATTTGCGGCTGTGAAAACGGACGGTAAAGAGGATTGCCCGCACGGTCCAATCTGTAAACATACCAATCCAAACGGCTAAAGGACCCATATGGAAAGTGTGAACCAGAAAAATGCAGAAAGCGACTCGGCACACCCACATGCTGATGCAGGAGACAATCATGGAAAACCGGACATCTCCGGCTGCTCGCATACCGTAAGCTGGAATAAAAGACAACGTCCAGATAATCGGTTTTACAATCGTTATGTAAGTGACCAAATGATAACACAGAACAGCACTGCGGCTTTCCATGTGACCGAGTCCTGTAAAGACAGGTGTCAGAAGCCAGAATAACAAACATCCTGCTGCCACGACAATTTCGGCAAACAGGGAAAGCCTTTTAATGGATTGCACAGCTTCTTCCCTATGATTTGCCCCGAGACATTCGCCTACCACTGTCATTAAACCAATCCCTATGCCAATGGCAGCAATACCGTTTAGATTTTCAATGGTGTTTGTCATTGCCTGTGCAGCGATGGAGATTGTTCCCATTGTTGAAACGGTAGACTGTACGGCCAATTTGCCAAATTGGAACATACCGTTTTCAATGCCGGATGGAACGCCTAGGTGCAGGATTTTTTTAATCATGGAGAAATCGGGATGAATAGCCCGGTAATTTCTTACAGAAATCGGATACTGACTGTTTCGTAAAAAAGCGAGAACCAAAACGGCTCCGAATATTCTGGAGACCAATGTTGGTACAGCGCAGCCTGCCACACCTTTGTGCATCATAAATATCCCAATTGTATTTCCTGCAATATTAATTATATTTGAGAGAACAGCGACCGCCAGCGGCAGGCGGGGANNGCCTGCGAGCGGAAAATGGCTGAACCGGAATCATATAACGCAACAAATGGGTAGGAAAGAGCCGTATAGAAAAAATAGATTTTGGCATCTGTCATGATCCTTGCATCCACTTTACCAAACAGCAGTGCCAGCAGAGGATCTCGAACAGACATTAATAGGACGGTTAAAATGAGCGATATGCACAGAATAGACAGCAGAAGCTGCCGTGCAGCATGGTTGGCATGCCGATACCGTTCACTGCCCAGATAATGGGAGCAGATGATAGCGCCGCCTGCGGTAAGGGCCGCAAATGCCTGAATAATCAGGGTGTTAAGGGAATCCACTAGAGAGACCGCAGATATAGCGGCAGAGCCGACATTGCTGACCATAACCGTGTCAACTGTTCCCATTAATGCGGTAAGTATCTGTTCGGCCATGACGGGAATGAGGAGCCGCTGCAGACTTTTGCGGCTGAATAAATGTTCCTGTATTTGTGTTGATTCCATCGCTTCATGCTCCTGATTGCTAAAATGCCTGTCCGCGGCAACAAACATTCTGTAAAAATTCTATATTCTGATCACTCTAACGAGTATAACATCATAATTTGTGAAATACAAATTTCTGTACAGCAGCATTGAATATCCCCTGTGCTGCATCTGCAATGCTGTCTCATGAAATGGTTCAATTTTATTGCAAAGATATGCTATAAT
Organism: Oscillospiraceae bacterium; assembly: GCA_003519645.1. Next base: position 478 of record DOWI01000305.1, on the reverse strand, counting down.
GAAATCGGCAATCAGGAAGGAGTCGTTTTTCAATGGGATACCCAGAAGAGTTTATCAATATTTACACGGATAAAGTGAAACGGGAAGGTGCTGCCGCTTTACTGGAATGGCTTCAGCATACAGACTTTTTTACAGCACCAGCAAGCACGCGCTACCATTGTGCTTGTCCGGGCGGGCTGGTACGGCACAGTGTGAGCGTTTACAAAACCATGCTGCGTTGGTTTGACCCTGCTGTTGACAATGCGGAAAGCTTTGCCGTTTGCGCGCTTCTGCATGATATTTGCAAAGCGAATTTTTATAAGCAGAGTACCCGAAATGTTAAAAATGCGGAAACCGGGAAATGGGAACAATGCCCTTATTATTGTATAGAAGATCAGTTCCCGTATGGTCATGGAGAAAAATCAGTTTTCCTGATTGAGCGTTTTCTGCGTTTACGTACCAGTGAAGCAATGGCAATCCGCTGGCATATGGGCGGGTT